>JAAURZ010000037.1 GCA_012031955.1 Bacteroidia bacterium | reverse complement strand
ACCCTGGTTGTCTGCCGAGGCCATAATAGGACGCATCCAGCTTTGGTCTCCTTTCATAAAACCCACAATGCTCTCGGGTGTGCCGCGTGTATAACCAAGCTCAGGGTAACGTTCGCGAATGGTTTCGCCATCGAGGAAGGAGTTCAGGCCTTCGTCCATCCATGTCCACTGGCGTTCGTCGTTATTTACGATCATGGGAAAAAAGTTGTGTCCCACTTCGTGTACCACCACGCCGATCATGCCGAGCAGTTTCTGGTTCGAGTAGGTGCCGTCTGGTTCAGGCCTGCCATAGTTAAAGCAGATCATCGGGTACTCCATGCCTTGGTGCGCCGAGTGTACAGAGTAGGCAGTGGGATAAGGGTAGTCGATGGTGCGAGCGGAATAAACCTCGAGCGTGTTTTTCACAGCCCTGGTAGATTCTTTTGCCCAGAGCGGGTTGCCTTCCTTGGGATAGAGCGATTGTGCGAGCGGCGTCTTGTCGCCGACCTTCACGGCCATCGCGTCCCAGATAAACTTACGGGAGTGGGCGAACGCGAAGTCGCGTACATTGTCAGCCTTAAAATTCCAGGTGCTTTTCTTTGCCGACTTCGACTTTTCCTTCTTGCGTGCTTCATCCTCCGTTACAATGAACACTTGCTTGTCGAACGACTTTTGTGCTGCCGCAAACCGGTCTTGTTGTTCTTTGCTCAATACATCCTTAGGATTTTGCAGCCAGCCTGTTGCACCTACGATATGATCCGACGGCACCGTGATGCGCACGTCGAAGTTACCGAAGGTGAGCGCGAACTCGCCGGTGCCAAGGAACTGCTTGTTTTGCCAGCCTTCATAGTCGTCGAACACACACATGCGCGGGTACCACTGCGCAAAGGTGTATACATAGTTGCCGTCTTCAGGGAAATACTCGTAGCCGCCGCGGCCATTGGTGGTGAGGCGGTCGTATTCGTGGTAGTTCCAGTCGATGCTGAACACCACTTTTTCGCCCGACTTCAATGGTGTGGCAAGGTCGATGCGCATCATGGTCGCGTTGATGGTATAGCTAAGCGGCTTGCCCGTGGCATCTTTTATGGCTGTGATCCTGAAGCCACCATCATAGTCGTCCACATAGCCAGTCATTAACTTTGCCGGGACGGAGTCGCGTATGGCGCCGCCTCGCACCTGCGAAGCCATGCTGTTCTGTGTGCGTACGTTTTGATCGAGCTGCATCCACAAATACTTCAGCGTTTCGGGCGAATTATTGTGATAAGTGATGGTCTCCTTTCCGGTAAGCACCTGCGTTTCGTCGTTAATGTCGACCTCGATGGAGTAGTCGGCGCGTTGTTGCCAATAGTTGGGGCCGGGCGCACCGGACCCTGTTCGATAGCTGTTGGGTGTTGGGAGTTCCTGGCCAAGTTGCTCAAACTTGCCTTTCCACTTCTTCTCCTGCGCCAGGCCGGAAAAAGAAACGAATAAAATGAGGACAAAGACTATTCGTTGCATAATGATCAATATAGGTTAATACTCAGTTTGGGTTATTCTCAATTGTTTCGCTTTTTGAATTCTTCAAATTTGGAAGCGGCGGTCTTCGGGAAAACATTGTCTTCGGTGTTCACATCTGCCGTTTCACCATTAGGGTCTACCACCACGGCTACGACTTCTTTTTCTTTCACAAACACCTTTGTGACTTTGGTTTCATTGATACGCCATATTTCGGCAGGTATGCGCTCGGTTTCCTTGGAGCCATCGGCAAATATCCATTCAACGATCACCGGCATCACTAGGCCTCCCTTGTTTTCCAGCGTCACCTCGTACAGATTTTTGTTCTCAAGCTTGTTGATCACAGCCTTGTCGTCGATGCGCGACCTGAACTCGCCGTAAAGCCTTTCGTCGGAGGGGATTACCGTAAGCGGCTGCGGGCCGCTGGTAAAATCGGCCGAAGCGGTAGTATTGGTTGTTGTTACTTTCTTGTTTTTGTTTTCTACATCCGTCTTGTCCTGTTTCAGCCGGTACCACTTCACATCGCTAACCGCAATGTCGACATTGTCGGTTGTATAGAACCACCCGCGCCAGAACCAGTCGAGGTCCACGGCCGACGCGTCTTCCATGGTGCGGAAGAAATCAGCGGGGCTCGGATGCCTAAAGGCCAGACGCTGGGCATACTCCTTGAAGGACTTATCGAACAGCTCGCGACCCATCACCGTTTCGCGCAGTATGTTGAGGGCAGTAGCGCACTTGGCATATTGTTCGTTGCCGAAGTTGCTACGCACCACCGTTTCGGAGTTCACCATAAGCGGGCGTTGCAGGCTGCCGTCGCCCTTCATATAAGGAACGATG
The DNA here is from genome assembly GCA_012031955.1 of Bacteroidia bacterium. Next base: position 8,237 of record JAAURZ010000037.1, on the reverse strand, counting down.
AGCGGCGCCGGACCGCGACGGTGGGGGGAAATTTTTCATACCCCTTCCACCTGTGTGAGATATTGCACGAATGAGTTCAACCCTTCGTCCATCCAGGTCCACTGGCGCTCGTCGTTGTTGATGATCATCGGGAAGAAGTTGTGGCCAACCTCATGGATCACCACGCCGATCATTCCGTATTTGACACGGTCGCTGTAAGTGCCGTCTTTTTCCGGCCGGCCGAAGTTGAAGCATATCATCGGGTACTCCATGCCGATGGACGCGAAGTGTACCGAGGTGGCCTGGGGATAAGGATAATCGATTGTACTACTTCGAATAAGTGACGAGTGTATTCTTAACTGCTTTCGTCGATTCCTGCTCCCAGAGCGGGTTGCCTTCTTTGGGATAGTAAGACATGGCAAGGGGCGTTTTATTGCCCACTTTCACGGCCATTGCGTCCCAGATGAATTTGCGCGACGATGCGAACGCGAAATCACGCACGTTATCGGCGGCAAACTTCCCAGGTCTTTTTGGTTTCTGATTTTGTCTTTTTCTTTTTGAGTCGCTTCCTGTTGTGTTACAATCACCTCAGGCTTGTCGAACGTGGACTTTGCTTTTTCGAACCGTGAAAGCTCAGTGCCGGTGAGCACGTCCTTCGGATTTTGCAGCATGCCCGTTGCGGCGATGATGTGGTCGGCAGGCACCGTGATTTTCACCTTGTAGTTTCCGAACACGAGCGCAAACTCGCCTTGCCCGAGAAACTGTTTATTTTGCCAGCCCTCATAGTCGTCGAACACACACATGCGGGGGAAGAACTGCGCGATGCCATATACGTAGTTGTCGTCTTCGGGAAAATACTCGTAGCCGCTGCGGCCGTCGTTGGGCGTAGCGTCGAGCATGCGGTTGGGTATGTTGTAAGACCAGGCAACGCTAAAGGCAAACTGCTTGCCGGGTGCGAGCGGCTGCGGCAGGTCCACGCGCATCATGGTGTGGTTGATGACGTATGGAAGATCCTTTCCCGAGCCGTCTTTTACCGATTTGATGTTATAGCCGCCGGCAGGATCCATCAACAGCAATTCTTCCTGCATCTCTTTCACCGATGCGTCGGTGGCCACGGCGTTGGTTTTCGTCTGCCAGGTCATGTTGTCCTTGGCGTTGATGTTCTGATCCAACTGCAGCCACAGGTAAGTGAGTGGCTCCGGCGAGTTGTTGAAATACGTGATCGTTTCGTCGCCGGCAATGGATTGGTTCTTGTCGTTGAGTTCAACGCTTATCACGTAGTCGGCGCGTTGCTGCCAGTAGTCGGGACCGGGTGCGCCCGATCCGGTTCTGTATTCGTTGGGGGTAGGCAACATCTGGTCGAGCTGCTCAAACTTACCTTTCCATTCTTTCTGCTGTGCCCACCCGAGTTGAGCAAACAACATAGCTGAGAAAAAACTATTTTCTTATTCATACATGTCACCAATAAATTCTGTCTTTAATCATGATCAGGGCAATACCGCCCACCGCAGAAGAAACAACTAACCTCCAATCGCGGCGGTTCACCCCAAAGAGGTCAACCAAAGGAAGGTGATTCCCAAAATATCGCAACAATTATTATTTGTCCAAGTTCCAGCCCCAGATTAAAGGCCAATAATTGGGATACGATGCGTTCGTCCTTGCCGAGGAGCGCTTTCAGGTTGTTGGAGAAACCCATTCCATGAATGAGGCCGAACCCCAGCGCATACAGGTAGTTGAGCTGTATGAGCCTGGGCGAATAGCTGTCCTGCTTTTTTACAATGTTCGACATTGCCGTTATCAGGATTGTGACGGGAATGAGAAATTCCACCAGTTGCGTGTCGGTGGGAATGATCTCAAGCGTGGCGAGCGCAAGGGTGATCGAGTGGCCGATAGTAAAAGCGGTTACCAGCACGAGCACGCGCCGCCAGTCTCCCAACAGGTATACCGCACACAACACAATAATGAAGAGGATGTGATCGTAGCCATTCTTGTAATCCAGAATGTGGTCTTTGCCCATCAGAAAGTATACACCAAATTCACTCATCGTCTGACTGTCAATCCGTTAGAAGAGGGCAAGTATAGTGTTTAATTTTGACAATCTGAAAGGGCTCTCCACCATCGGCGAGTGGAATGGTTTTGGAAAACAATTTGCTTAATTAGAACTTTGCTCCCGCTTTAAAAACTCACGCGATGACATTATCAACGGCCTCGATTGCGATCTATCTCTTCTCGATTCTTGTGCATCCGCTGCATGTTACCGTGACGGAAATTGAGTATGTGCAGGAGAAGAGACAGTTGCAGGTGATGAGCCGGATTTTTCTCGACGACATGGAAACCACGCTGCGCAACGAACTGAAACAACCTAAACTAGACATCCTTAACCCCGGCGACGGCCAAACCACCGATAAACTGATGGAGGCATACCTGAAGGCCCACCTGAAGATTTCTGTGGATGGCAAGACGCAGACGACAACCTACCTGGGCCACGAGATAGAAGGGCTGGCGATGATCTGCTATATAGAAGTAGACAAGGTGAGGAAATGGAAACAGATTGAGGTGACCAACTCCACCATCATGGACACTTACGACGATCAATCGAATCTCGTGCATGTGAGCATCAATGAAGAAATCAAAAGCCTTCGCCTCACCAGCGACAATCGTACCGGCAAACTCACGTTCTAAATTGTAAAACCGCCCATGCTTTCGAAATTATCTCCAATTGCATTCTTCGTCGTCATGTTGTGGTTGTCTGGTTGCGACCGTGCGGAAGAAGACCAATGCGTGTTCAGCCCCGATACACAGAACATCCAGATCAACATGGAGATCACACCGCTGCAAGACAGCCTGCAGTTTGCGTCCAAGCAGGCGATGGTCGACTTTCTCGGCCGGCACCCTGCTCTTCGCGATGCGTTCCTCCATCGGGGTGAATACCCGAACGACAGCGTATTTATCAACGAGCTGTATCACCGGTTCGCACATCCGGCGTTTGACTCGCTGCTGCAGGAAACACATCGCGTGTTTGGCGATGGTGCACAGTTGAGGGACGAATTCGCCAAAGCATTTACCAACCTGAAATATTACTACCCCGAGTTGCCGACACCGCGCGTACAGACGATGGTGAGCGGCCTCGACCACGATCTTTTTGTGTCCGACACGCTCATTATAGTGGGTCTCGACTACTACCTGGGCCCCACCGGCAAGTACCGTCCCAAAATGTACGACTACCTGCTGCGTCAGTACCAGCCCGAAACCATTGTGCCGTCCATCATGCTGCTCTATGGCATAGGCCCGTCAGTCAACAAGACCACGCCGGAAGACAAGACGGCGCTTGCCGACATGATGGCCTATGGTAAATCGTACTACTTCGCCAAGCACATGCTACCCTGTCTGCCCGACAGCACGCTGATCTGGTATACACCAGACGAGGTAAAGGCGCCGCGAAAACCAGGACCTGATCTGGGCAAGGCTCATACAAGACGAAGTGCTGTACACCACCAACAACCTGATGAAGCAGCGCTACCTGGGTGAGCGGCCGAAAACACTGGAAGTGGGCGAACAATGCCCCGGGCGTATTGCGCAGTGGGTAGGCTGGCAAATTGTGAACAGCTACATGAAAAATCATCCCGACGTGACATTGCAACAACTCATGCAAACCGCCGACGCGCAAGCCATCTTCAAGGCTTCGCAGTACAAGCCTTCAAGGCGTTGATCACAAAAGCAGGAGGCGATGATTGCCAATTGTGCAAGCTTGATTAAGTTTACTCAAAAAAAAATTTCATGCGACAAAAAATTGTAGCCGGCAACTGGAAGATGAACAAGACCCTGGAGGAAGCCAATACGCTGGCCTCTGAAATCATGGGCATGGTAAATGACGAAGTGCGTGGCCACGTGAAGGTGGTTTTCTGCGTGCCCTTTCCCTACCTGCTTCCTATCAAAAAAATATTGGGAGATCATCCGCGCATTGCAGTGGGTGCGCAAAATTGTAGCGAGCACGAATCGGGCGCCTACACAGGAGAAGTGTCGGCCGCCATGCTGGCCTCCATGCACATTCCCTACGTAATACTCGGACACAGCGAACGACGCCAGTATTTCGGCGAAGACGCAGCCTTGCTGGCAAAAAAAACCGACATGGCATTGAAACATGGACTCACGCCCATCTTCTGCTGTGGCGAACCGCTCGACGTGCGCGAAACGCAACGAGCACGAGACACTCGTAAAACAACAAATTGAACAAAGCCTCTTCCACCTCGATGAGGCGAGCATAAAAAAATAGTAGTCGCCTACGAACCGGTGTGGGCCATCGGCACAGGTAAGACCGCTACGGCGCAGCAGGCACAAGACATGCATGCCGTAATACGCAAACACCTCGCGTCGAAATATGGGCAGCCGGTGGCGGACGAAATCACCATCCAATATGGAGGCAGTGTAAACGCCGGCAACGCCAAAGAACTTTTGCATGCCCCGACGTAGACGGAGGGCTTGTGGGTGGCGCGTCACTCAAGTCGCGCGAATTCACGGAAGTTATAAAAGGGATGGCCTGACGCGCCCGCGCTATGCACTACGTACAACTGACGGTCACGTGCAGCACCGACCTTGGCGAGATGCTGATAGCCGAGTTGGCGGAAGCTGGCTTCGACACGTTTCAGGAAAACACTGACGGCTTCGAGGCGTTTGCCGAAGACGACAAGGCAGATGAAACGACAGCGAGGGAAATACTGAGACGCTACGGAAAGCAAGCCAGCATCTCATTCACCTTTTCGACAGTCGAGAAGAAAAACTGGAACGAAGAATGGGAGAAAAACTATGAACCCATTCTGGTCGACAACAGGTGTCTCATACGCGCGTCGTTCCACACACCGGTGCAAACTTACCCTTACGAAGTCATCATCACGCCCAAGATGTCTTTCGGCACGGGGCATCACCAAACCACCTACCTCATGGTTCAGCGTCAGCTCGACATGGACCACACAGGCAAACGTGTGATGGATGCCGGCTGCGGCACCGCGATTTTGGCCATCATGGCTGCCAAGCTCGGCGCCGGCAGCGTGGAGGCTTTCGATATCGACGATTGGAGCGTGATAAACGGGAAAGAAAATATCGAAGTGAATGGCACACCCAATGTGAACTTGCAACTCGGCAAACTGGGAGAACTTTCTTTCACTGGTAAATTCGACATCATCCTGGCTAACATCAACAAAAACGTGTTGATGCAGGAACTTCCCCTGTACACTTCCTACCTGCTGCCTGGCGGCGAACTGCTGCTAAGTGGTTTTTATGAACGCGATATCGACGACCTGCTCGATGCGGCCGTTCTGTTGGGACTAACTGAAGTGCAACGCACCGCACGGGAGGGATGGGCAGCGCTGTTGCTTAAATTATAAGCCGTCCAAATATTCTTTCGTCGGCGTAAACGATACGTCGTCGCAACGCGTTCCTAACAAAACAAAAGTTGCTGCTACATTGGCAGTAGCGGCAGTGAGCAACCCGTTCCGTCCTTTAGTTAATTTGACCAATATTTCCGAATTTCGGGGCTTGACTTTCGTGAAGCAGGTTCTACCATACATCTTGTTTTTTGGCCTCCTTTCGGCAGGTTTCGCACAATCCAACAAAAAAGGTTCCGTGCCGGCAATCCCTATAAGTTTTCAGGACAGCGTGCGCATTGTGCTGGAAAATGCAAGGGGCGTCGATGCCCAGGTGGTGGGCAGCGGATTTGTAGCGGCCTGGGGGTCGATGAGTCTCGACCAGCAGAACCTGATACAAAGCCAGGTGCGGCTAATGCGCAAAAGAAAGTACAACATGAAGCCGCAGTTGATCCACTACTTCGGCGCGCTTGTGAACGCCGTTAACATCGAACGTGCCGACGCACGTACGCTGGCCAACTATCTGGATGTAGCGGGTAAAGTGATAGACGCTTACGAACCCGTCAAAGCCGTGAAGTTTTTCGAAACCGCACGCACCTTCTTTCAGTTTCATGCGATCCACTATGAGAAAGCATTCAGGCTCTATGCCTCGGACGACAATTACTCATTCGACTTCGTGGCACCGGCAACGGCACTGCCAACAGTAAGCTGGGATGAAACTGAACCCGACACAGCATCAACCGAAGAAGAACTTGTTTCTCTCGACGATCCACCGGCTAGTTTGGATGATCCCATTCCGTCGCTGGACGACCCTATTGAAGATCCGCTCGACGAACCCGTCGACGACACGCAAAACATAATGCCAAGTTGGCTTACGCCTCCCCCTCCGCCCTACCAGGAAGGGCCGATGCTGAAGTTCGACAAGTTGAGCCTCACGTTCGTGACCTCGTACGACTCCGTCACCCTGCGCGGATCCAAGGGCACATTCTCATTTCTCGACAATATGTTTGTTGGCGAGCAAGGCACATTCGAGTGGACACCCGCACTGCTTGGGCCCGACACCGTGTCGTGCAATATGACGACCTACTTTTTCGACACACGCAAAGCGTACCTCAAGGCCGACCTCGTTAAACTTAGCTACACCGGCAAAACACCGGGCTACGTGCCTGGCACCCTGGAGTACAAATCGGTGGCGCACGGCGATTCGGTGGCATCGAGCTATCCGCGTTTTGTCTCTTACCAGAACGATCTCGTCATTCAGGGCGTAGGCAACCAAAACGTAACTTATCGCGGTGGCTTTAGCCTTACGGGAAATAAAATATCTTCAGCATGCGTCTCCGGCGAGCCGTCTACCATTGAAGTGGCCGTCGGCGGCACGAAGAAATTCAAAGCACTGTCTACCAACTTCCAGTTTCTCGACTCGGCCATCGCATCACCCGACGCGCGCGTGGTGCTGTATCAGATGAATGACTCCATCGCGCACCCCGACCTGCAATTCAAATTCTCGTATCCTTCCGACAGCCTGCAGGAACTGTACCTGCGCAAGGAAGCAGGTGCCATGGCACATACTCCGTACACGGCGTCGTTCTTCGGCATGGACTTCTCCGCCGACGTAATCAAGTGGAATATTACGCAGGATAGCCTTAACATAGAAACGGACGGCGGACGGAGCACCGTGGAGATGGTACTCGAGTCAAACAATTTTTATGATGCCGAAGACTACCGCCTGCTCAAAGGCGTGGGCTTCAGTTTCCATCCGCTCGCACTGGTCGCCAACTATTGTTTGAAATTGCGCGTGCGCGACTTTTATTCAGGCAGCCTGGCGCAGTTTGCCAACAAGCCGCCCGAAGAAATTAAAATGGCCATGGAGTTTCTGGCATCGAAGGGGATACTCGACTACAATCGCCGCACCGACCTGGTGAAGGTGAAACCAAAAGCCATCGAGAAGTTTAAAGCCTACAAAGGCGACGCCGACTACGACAACCTGAAAATTCATTCGCTCATCGACAGCCTGCCCAACGCCACCGTCAACATTCCAAAGCGGTACATGACCGTGCGCGGCGTGGAAGAATTTAAAGTGAGCGATTCGCTTAACGTGCGCATCGAACCTGACAGCAGTATCATCACATTGTTGCAGAATCGCGATATCAAATTCGATGGCACCATCAACGCGGGCAACTTCGAGATAAGCGGAAAAGGCTTCACCCTCAAGTACGACAGCTTCTACATCAACCTCAACCAGATCGACTCCATCAATTTTTATGTGACGGAAAAGAACGCGAAAGGTCAGTCCATACGCCGCAAAGTAAACAACTCCATGGTCGGAGTCGACTCTGTGGCTGCAGCCGAGGGCGGGCTCGGCGACACTTCACGCAAGTCAGGCACCTTGTTTATCAGCCTGGCCAGCAACAAGTCGGGCAAGTTGAAAGTACCCAACTACCCGCGCCTCGATGCGTCGTCGGGTGGCGTCATCTATTTTGACCGGAAAGAAGTGCTCAATGCCGCATACGACCGGTCGGTGTTCTTCGTAGTGCCCCCTTTCAAACTGGACAGTCTCAACGACGCCGACCCCGCGTCCATCAACTTTGATGGCACCTTTGTGTCGAGTGGTATGTTTCCGAGCTTCAAAGAAAAATTGCATACAATGCCCGACAAGTCGCTGGGCTTTGAACACAGTATTCCGCCACCCGGGTACCAGTTGTACAACGGCGAAGGAAAGCTGAACGGTGAGGTACGTTTCGACAACCGCGGAATACGGTCGTCGGGGCAGATCGATTTTCTCGCGGCGCGCGTTTCGTCACCCGACTTTGTGTTCTATCCCGACAGTGTGATTGGCCGTGGCAACCGCGCACTGATACGAGAAGAACAACACGGCGACACCTGGTTCCCGCAGGCCTC
>JAAURZ010000036.1 GCA_012031955.1 Bacteroidia bacterium | reverse complement strand
GGGTGTTCGCAATGATCTGTACCAGCGATTTTATGCCGGGAGTTACGTATGTCTCAATACCTTCAGGTGTGGAGTACATGAGCAGTACATCCACTTCCGGATGTGTTTTCAATACTTCGATTGCCCTTTCGTGCCCCATGCTCATGATGGCCGTACCCCAGCAGTCGGCCAGCGTGGCGTTGTCGGCAAACACCGACGCGCTGAGAATTGCACGGCGCGCAGGGAAACCGGTGACAGGGTCGATGGTGTGCGAAAATTTGCGGCCGTTCACTACGCGGAAGTTGAAGTAGTTGCCCGACGTGGTAAACGAGCGGTCGCTCAACCCGATATATGCTTTGTAAAATTGGTCTTCACGCGTGGAGTTCGGGTCCAGTATGCCTATCTCCCACGGCTTGCCGGTGTCGCGGTTCATGCCTACTGCCATGCCTTCGCCACCGAGTTCCACGAGCATGTCGGTCACTCCTTTCGACTTCAGAAAATCGGCGATCACGTCAGCGCCATAGCCCTGACCAATTCCGCCGAAGTCGAGCTGCACGCGCGGGTCTGCTTTCACCACAGAGTCTTCAGTAAGTGTTACTTTGTTGAAGCCGACAAATTCCTTCAGCGAATCCACTTGCGCGCTGTCAGGGTCCACCGGCTTGGCCGGGCCAAAGCCCCAGGCATTGACCAGCGGCATCACGGTCGGATCGAACGCGCCAGAAGACGCCACAAACACGACGCGTGCCACCTGAAGCGAAGGCAACAAGTAGGGCAGTTGTATGGCCACGCCGCGCCGGCTCTTGTTAAACATGGACACTTCCGACCCAGGATCGTACGTATTGATGCTTTTGTTAACCATCCGCAGGAGAGAATCCACCGAAGGCTTAAAGTCGCGCGCATGCGCATCGAAGTAGGTGATGTGATACGTGGTGCCCATGGTTTGTCCTTCAATGCGCACAGCAGCCGGCTCCGGAGGCCCGGCGTTCCTGTAGCGATACACGGCATATACAATCGCCATCAACACGACGGTGTATAACACATTTTTAATCCTGTTATCCATTGGCCCAAAAATAGCGCGGCAAGATATAACAAAGTCATAAATGCAACAATGTTGCTAAAACGAAAAAGCTGAATTTAGCCCGATTCTTAAAAAACAGTGGCGGGAAAAAGGCAAATCCTGATTTCGGAGGTACCTTCGTGGAACCGAATTGATTGCAATGCGAGAAGACTACCTGCGGGCCGACGGTGATGGCTTAAGTGCGGCGGAGAAAGAAATTGAGAAAGCGCTGCGCCCGCTTTCGTTTGACGACTTTACGGGGCAGCCCAAAGCGGTCGACAATATAAAGGTATTTGTACTCGCCGCCAGGCAGCGCGGCGAGTCACTGGACCACGTGCTGTTGCATGGCCCTCCCGGGTTGGGCAAAACCACGCTCTCGTACATCATCGCCAATGAACTTGGCTCCAGCATCAAGATCACATCGGGGCCTGTGCTCGACAAACCCAGCGACCTGGCGGGTTTGCTTACCAACCTCGAAACCAACGACGTTTTATTCATCGACGAGATACACCGCCTTAACCCTGTGGTGGAGGAGTACCTGTACTCCGCGATGGAAGACTTTCGCATCGACATCATGCTCGACTCGGGGCCCAATGCGCGGTCGGTGCAAATCACACTTAACCCCTTCACGCTCATCGGCGCTACCACTCGCGCCGGCTTACTCACTTCGCCCCTGCGTGCCCGCTTCGGCATAAACACGCGACTTGAGTATTATGAAGCGCGCATATTGAAAGAAAATAGTAAAACGTTCGTCGGGCATTTTGAACACACCCATTGACGAAGATGCCGCGTTCGAAATCGCCCGCCGCAGCCGGGGCACGCCGCGAATTGCCAACAACCTGCTGCGCCGCACGCGCGACTTCGCGCAGATAAAAGGCGATGGCACCATTACCAAAGAAATTGCCAAGATAGCACTCCGTGCCCTCGATGTGGATGAAGACGGACTCGACGACATGGACAACAGAATTCTGAGTACGATCATCGAAAAATTCAAGGGCGGGCCTGTGGGGCTTTCCACCATCGCCACGGCCGTCGGTGAAGAAGCGGAAACCATCGAAGAAGTCTACGAACCTTTCCTCATTCAGGAAGGATACATCAAACGCACATCGCGCGGGCGCGAGGCTACCGACCTTGCCTACAAGCACCTGAAGGTCAGCCGGCCTCGCATTTCGGGAACGTTGTTCGACTAGGGTCAGCGAAACTGGTTGCTGCTGTTTCCCGCAAGGCAAAATTTCTCGGCAGCGGATAAGTTCTATCTTTGGAATACATGGACAAATCAGCGGCGGCCAACTTCATCAAGGAGGAAGCGGGAAAACTGGGCTTCAGCTTCTGCGGCATTTCCAAAGCAGAATTTCTGGAGGACGAAGCACCACGATTGGAGGAATGGCTGAAGCGTGGCTATCAGGGCCGGATGCAATACCTGGAAAATCATTTCGACAAGCGGCTCGACCCCACGTTGCTGGTGCCCGGCGCAAAGTCGGTGGTAAGCCTGCTTTACAACTACTATCCAAAAAAAGACCTTGCCACAGAACGCGAATACAAAATCGCCAAGTACGCTTATGGCGAAGACTATCATTTTGTGGTGAAAGACAAGCTGAAGGATTTGATGCAAATCATTCAACAGCGCATTGGCGAAGTGCATGGCCGGGCATTCGTCGACTCGGCGCCGGTTCACGAACGCGCGTGGGCCGCGCGCGGCGGGCTTGGCTGGGTCGGCAAGAACAGTTTGTTGCTGAACCGCCAGCTTGGAAGTTTCTTTTTCCTGGCTGAGCTCGTCATTGATCTCGAACTGGCTGCCGATGGCCCCATTGACGACTATTGCGGCACGTGTACGGCCTGCATGGATGCATGCCCGACAGACGCCATTCCACAACCTTATGTGGTAGACGGCAGCAAATGCATTTCGTACTTCACGATTGAGTTGAAGGAAGAAATACCTGAGGATGTAAAAGGAAAATTTGACAACTGGATTTTCGGCTGCGACATCTGCCAGGACGTGTGCCCGTGGAATCGTTTTGCAACACCGCACAATGAGCCGCGCCTCGATCCTCACCCTGGGCTGTCGTCAATGACAAAAGCCGACTGGGAAGAAATCACGAACGACGTGTTTCAAAAGTTATTCCCGCATTCGGCGGTGAAGCGCGCCAAACTGGAAGGGCTCAGACGCAACCTGGCATTCGTGAAAGAAAACGGACGACGTTTAAGCTACCTGCACTACTACTTCGCTGGCGATTTGCCGGTTGGCTTCAAATGTCAGTTTCTGGTAATTGACGAGGTCCACAATGGTGCCGATGAGACAAAGGCCGCCGGTAAACAGGTAGAGTATTCCCATGCCGATCTGGCCCAGCAATATTCGATGCACACCCGCCACCACAATGAAACCAAGCAGGCATGTGATGAGAATGAGTTGGGGATCTTTGCGACGTGTACGATACACGTTGGCAAACTTGCGTGCTTTCTCATCGTCGAAGTCATTGATAAGACTTTGCACGTGGAGCATTTCTTCACCTTGTAATTCGGGAAGTACATCAATTACTTTTGCCATAGCTGATGGAGGTAAGTTTTGGTTAGTTGGAGGATTCTGAAAGATAACATAATAACGGCAAAAATTCCCAGAGGATGCGCGGCGAACGATGCCGCCCACTCGCCGCGGAACAGGTACGCCACCGACTTGCCCAGCCCACAACCGGGGCAATGCTCAAAACCCAGTGCGCTGAAAGGACAAATTGAGAAGTGACTGCCGCCTGGCGGCTGGCTGGCGAGAAACACCAGGCCGGCCAGCCACACGATGGCCTCGTAGGGCAAGCTGCGCCACCACGGGCGACGCCCAAATAAAGAAGCCTCCGTACGGAGGCTTCCAGTTTTTTCCAGTTTGTTTTTAGTGTTCATGCAATTACAAAGCAGCGATTCAGAATCGCCTGATGTTCTGCCCCAAACCGGTTGTAGCACCAGTTCCGGAGCTCCTGTACTTCCTCGGCTATCAGCATCCTGATGGCCTTTCTCAGCTCTTTTTCAAATAAACGAGCGTCAAAACTCACTTTTGTGAGCACAGTCTTGACATAATTTAGCATAGCGAGAATTAAGGTTAAAAAGTGATCGTTATGGAGTTAAATTAGAAAATAGTTAAGTCTCTCAAAAGAACATTTTTAGTTTTGTAACGAATTGATCGATGAGCTGAGTTCGTATGCGCCAAATTTTAATCTCCTTTTTATTCCTTGTTACGACAGTCAATGTGGGCCTGGCCCAGGACATTAAAGTGACCCTGGGGCCCGACGAAATTGGCGAAAACCAGGTGTGGACGATAACAGCGACCATTAACAACGATCGCCTCAAGAGCTACGACAACTTCCCCGACCTCGACGGGTTTCGCAAACGCGGTACTTCTACCCAGTCTACGACCAACATCGTAAACGGCCAGATTTCGTCCTCCCAAAGTGTGGTCATGAACTATGCTCCCCTCAAACAGGGTACGTTTGCCATACCGGCATTTTCAATGAAAGTAAATGGCGTGAAAATAGACGTGCCAGGCAAAAAGGTGAAGGTGGGCCCGCCCGTACAGGTGCAGCAACGCGACCCCCTCCGGAGCTTCCTGGAGCGCGACCCCGCCCAGGATTTCTTCGGCCGCAGCGATACCGAGTTTATCGACGTGAAGGAAGACGCCTTCTTTGCCCTCACCACGAGCAAGGATGAGGTATACGTGGGCGAAGGATTTACCGCCACACTGTCGTTCTTTGTTTCGGAAGACAACAGGGCGCCACTGCAGTTTCATGAACTGGGCAAGCAGCTTTCCGACATCATGAAAAAGATACGGCCTGCCAATTGTTGGGAGGAAAATTTCAACATCGAAAATATTGAGGGCCAGTCCGTGAACATACAAGGCAAGCCTTACACACAGTATAAAATATATCAGGGCGCATTCTATCCATTGAACGCCGAGCCGGTAGTGTTCCCGAGTGTGGGGCTTGAAATGATCAAATACAAAGTAGCCAAGAACCCTTCCTTTTTCGGACAAAACAGAAAAGAGGATTTCAAAACGTTTTACACCCGCAAGAAAGAAGTGAAGGTAAAAGACCTGCCGCCGCATCCGCTGAAAGATGCTGTGGCGGTTGGCCAATACCAGCTCGACGAGCGGCTGCGCGACACCGACCTTGAGACAGGAATGAGCGTGCCTTATGAGTTCAGGATTTATGGAGAAGGCAACATATCCGCCATCAACAAACCCACCGTGCTGAAAAGACGGCAATTTTGAGCTATACGAACCCAACGTGAGCCAGGGCATAAACCGCGACAACAACCGCGTAACAGGCACCAAGTCGTTCAGCTACTTCATGATACCGCGAGAGCCCGGCAAGTACAACCTGGGCGATTACTTTCAGTGGGTGTTCTTCAATCCGGCAACGCGCCAATACGATACATTGAAATCACAACTTACGGCCTACGTGACTGGCGAGAGTAAAAAGAACGAAGCCATACAATCCACCGACCCGGGCGCGTTCTACAACAAAATGAACGATGCATCCAACACACTTGCCGTGCGGGGCAATCTGCATTGGCAGCGTTGGGGCTTCAATATTTTTATTTTGGTCATGTTGGGCGCATCGGTGTATCTTGTGGTGAAAAAATAAAGCAGCGCACCTCCACGCTAATCGTGCGCCTTCACCATGGGCAACACATTCGGCAAGATATTCAGCATCCACACATTTGGCGAATCACACGGTCCTGCCATTGGCGTCATCATAGATGGGTGCCCGGCGGGTGTACCTGTCGACGAAACTTTTATTCAACGCGAGCTCACGCGGCGCAAGCCGGGCCAATCGAAGATTACAACCCAGCGACAGGAAGCCGACGAGTTCAAAATTCTGTCGGGCGTGTTTGAGGGAAAAACCACCGGCACGCCCATCTGCATGGTGATTGAAAACACCGATCAGCGCAGCAAAGATTACAGTCACATCGCCGAGACCTTTCGTCCGTCGCACGCCGACTATACTTACGAAGCCAAGTATGGAGTGCGTGACTACCGCGGCGGCGGAAGAAGCTCGGCACGCGAAACCGCCGCACGCGTGGCAGCGGGCGCCATCGCGAAGTTGTTCCTTCAACACCACGGCGTTTCTTTCTACGCTTATGTATCAAAAGTAGGCGACATCGAAGCGCCCGCTTACACAACGATGGATCTTTCAAAAACGGAAGACAATATTGTGCGCTGCCCCGACGCCGCTACCGCAGAAAAAATGATCGCGCTCATCGACCAGGTACGTCTCGATCGTGACACGGTCGGCGGGGTGGTTACAGGTGTGATCAAAGGCGTACCTGTGGGGTTGGGCGAGCCCGTGTTCGACAAGCTGCATGCGGAGCTTGGCAAGGCAATGCTGAGCATCAACGCAGTGAAAGGCTTCGAGTATGGCAGCGGCTTTGCCGGTGTGGCGATGCGCGGCTCGCAACACAACGACGCATTTTACAACGACGGCGGCACCGTCCGCACACGCACCAACCACTCAGGCGGCGTACAGGGCGGCATCTCCAACGGCGAAGACATTTACTTCAACGTCGCATTCAAGCCGGTGGCCACGATCATGCAAGACCAGGAGAGTGTGAACAAAGACGGCGACGCAGCCACGGTATCGGGCAAGGGCCGTCACGACCCCTGTGTAGTGCCGCGTGCCGTGCCCATTGTGGAGGCTATGGCCGCACTTGTGATCGCCGACTTCCTGCTGCGCGCGCGCACTTCAAAAGTGTAGCCTTCCACCGCGAGTGCCTGCATTCTTACAATTATATTCAGGCTTTATAAGGTTCATCCCTTATTTTTAGCGGATGAAACTGAAGAAACTTCCGCTCTACGTCAAGATTCTGATTGGCATGGCGCTCGGCCTGGCGTGGGGCTTAAGTGCTCAAAGCCTGGGGTTTTCCGAATTCACAGCGGACTGGATCAAACCCTTTGGTACCATCTTCATCAATTCTTTGAAGCTGATCGCCATTCCATTGGTGATCGTTTCACTGATCGACGGTGTCTCGAATCTTTCCGACGTGAGCAAGCTGTCGCGCATCGGTGGCCGCACCATTGCGTTGTACCTGAGCACGACCGTGGTGGCAGTAACGCTCGGCCTTGTAACTGTGAACCTCATCAAGCCCGGAAAATTCATTTCGCCGGAGCGACGCGAGTATTTCAAGCAAGCCTATGCCAACGACGTTGATCTGAGCATCAAGTCGGTGACCGAACAAAGCGACGGGCCGCTGCAACCACTCGTAGACATTGTACCTACCAATCTCTTCGACTCGTTGACTGACAACACGCGGATGCTCCAGGTCATATTCTTCGCCATCCTTTTCGGCGTGGCGATGATACTGGCGCCGAAAGAAAAGGTGACAATCGTAAAAGGATTTTCGATGGCGCCAACGCCGTTATACTCGGCATCGTGGACATCATCATGAAGTGTGCACCGGTAGGAGTGTTTGCCTTGCTCGCCAGCCTGCAGATCGACCTCGAACTCATTCAGGCGCTTGGCGTCTATAGCTTCAACGTCGTGCTTGCGCTCGCGTGCATGGTGTTTCTCGTGTACCCGACACTGATCAAGATTTTCACGAAGATGAAATTCATCACATTTCTGAAAGGCATACTGCCCGCGCAGATGCTCGGCTTCTCCACCAGCTCGAGTGCCGCCACGCTGCCGGTAACGATGGAGTGCGCCGAGAAGAACCTGGGCATCTCGGAAGAAGTATCGAGCTTTGTGCTGCCGCTGGGCGCCACCATTAACATGGACGGCACCAGCATCCATCAGGGTGTCTCGGCCGTTTTCATCGCACAGGCTTTTGGTATTCCGCTTTCGCTGGAACAACAACTAACTATTTTGCTTACCGCCGTGCTTGCGTCCATTGGTACCGCAGCCGTACCAGGCGCCGGTATTGTGATGCTGATTATCGTACTTCAGTCTGTGGGGCTCGACCCTGCCGGGCTGGTGCTGATTCTTGCGGTCGACCGGCCTTTGGATATGCTTCGCACCGCGGTGAACATTACCGGCGACAGTGCAGTAGCCAGCATTGTAGCAAACAGCGAAGATAAGCTTGACATCGACGTGGCAAACGACCCTACCACAACTACCAGCTAGTCGAAGTTCACATTTTCTTTCGGCTCCTGGTACTCACCTTCCCATTTGGCGATCACCACGGTAGCGAGGCAGTTGCCTGTTACGTTTACAGATGTGCGCGCCATGTCCATCAACTCATCGATGCCAAGTATGGCCATGATCGGCCAAAGGGGCAGGCCGAAAGACGCTGCAGTGCCGAGCAATATGACCAATGACGCCCGCGGCACGCCGGCTACGCCTTTGCTGGTGAGCATGAGTGTAAGACCAATGAGCAGTTGCTCGCCGAAGCTCAGATGAATGCCGGCAGCCTGCGCCACAAATACGGCCGCAAGCGACAAGTACAAAGTGGTGCCGTCGAGATTGAATGTGTACCCGGTGGGCAACACAAAAGACACGATCTTGCGAGGCACACCCAATTTCTCCATGTTCTCCATCGCCTTGGGCAACGCCGACTCCGAACTGGTGGTAGCGAACGCAATGGAAACAGGTTCGGAAACAGCGCGGATGAATTTACGTATCGGCACTTTCACAAAATAGGCGATCGGCATAAGGACCGCCGCAATGAATACCACAAGGGCACCATACAACGTAAGCAGTAGCAGCAACAACGATTTGAGTATATCGATGCCGAGGTGACCGACCGTAACGGCGATTGCCGCACCCACGCCAAACGGCGCGAAGTACATGATGATGTTCGTGAATTTAAACATCGTTTCGGCGAGGCTTTCGCAAAAATGCAACAGCGGCTGCTTCTTCTGCTGCGGCAACAGCGCAAGTGCAATTCCGAATATGACGCTGAATACCACGATGGGCAGCACGTCGCCGTTGTAGACTGACTTCACAAAGTTTTCGGGAAACACATGCAGCACTACATCCTGCCACGTCTGCGGCTTTGCTTCGGGTAACTCCTGGTTAAAACCTTCAGGTAAATGTATGCCCGTGCCGGCGCGTGTGATGTTGATGGCAACAAGGCCGATGAGCAACGCCATGGTGGTGACAGCCTCAAAATAAACGATCGACTTCCAACCCATGCGCCCCACCTGTTTGAGATTGGAATGACCTGCGATGCCAACTACGAGGGTGGAGAAAAGGATGGGTGCAATAATGGTTTTAACCAGTCGCAAAAATATCTTGCTAAGTACGCTCAGGTTCTGCGCGAACACCGGAAAGTTCAGACCTATCTCCACGCCGATAATCATGCTGGTGAGTATCCACGTGGTCAGTGATTTTTTCCTGATGGCAAAAGGATCACGAAAACCCACGCTATCCAGCGGCTTGCTGTAAGTGCCACATCGGGTACCGCGTCGGGCCTTACATAGTGGACAAGATGTATGAGGGCGGCCACGGTAAAGGCCGCAAAAAGAGTCGCGTAATACGTTTCAATGAAGGCAATCGTTTGTTTGGGCGTGAAGATAGGAAAAGTTAAGAATTCGTCGTGTCGGGTATTTTTTGGGTGGGCAGGGGCTTCAGGAACGATTATGTCTTAACTTTGTTCCTTGAAATAAAGCAAAACCTATGCTGCAGGCTACACCCAAGCAAAT
Organism: Bacteroidia bacterium; assembly: GCA_012031955.1. Next base: position 986 of record JAAURZ010000036.1, on the reverse strand, counting down.
ACATATTTACCTGGAGTCAAATCCGAATCCGAATTCGCTGAAATTTGTGGTAAACGATATGCTCGTACCCGACGGCATGAGCTTCGACTTTCCCGACGCGGCCAGCGCCGCCAGCGCACCTTTGGCATTGGAGCTGTTCAGCTATCCTTTCGTGGATCGTGTATTCTACATGAGCAATTTCATTACAGTAACAAAAAAGGAAGATGTAGACTGGCTTGAGATTCAGGGCGCGATCAAGGATCATATCAAGAAGTTTCTGGAGGAAGGTCGTTTCATTATAGAGTACAAGGAGGAGGCGGTTGACGAAAGTGCGGCAGACTCCGAAACGGTAAAAAAAATAAAGACCATTCTCGATGAATACATCAAACCTGCCGTGGAACAGGACGGTGGCGCCATCACGTTCCACTCGTTTAAGGACGGCATCGTAAAGGTGAAGTTGCAAGGCTCCTGCAGCGGTTGTCCTTCGTCGCTCATCACCCTCAAGGCCGGCATCGAAAATCTTTTTACCCGCATGATGCCCGGTGAGGTGAATGCAGTGGAGGCATTGTCATAGTAACCGGTCAGCACATCGCATTGACAGCGGGCTGCTCTTTGGAGTGGCCTGCTTTTTATATAGTGATTCTATTGCTTGTACTTCCCTTTCAAAATCACAATCGGTTACACAAAACTTAGTGGCGAACAACCTCAAAAAGATTTGACGAACAGGTTATGCGGTGGTAAAAAAACTTTAATTAAGTTGGTTCCCAATCGGGAATTCTAGGCCCTTCCCTTTGTGCCGTCACCGGCACGTGTATAAGAAGTCAGTTTATTTTTATTCTATTCCTATGGATGGTTCAATCACCATGCCCATGGTGGTGTCATGCGCATGCATGAAGGGCAAAGGTCGCCGGTATTTATTTCAACATTTTTCCGGTGCGTTCTGGTGTTGCTGGCTGCCACGCTCACCGCCCATGCCCAAACAAACACCGTACCCGACTCGGTCGAAC
>JAAURZ010000035.1 GCA_012031955.1 Bacteroidia bacterium | reverse complement strand
CTTTCCATTCGCCGGTTGCCAGCTTCGGGATGTATTTTTTCTTCTGCTCCTCATTTCCATAATAGAGGATCGGAAGCGTGCCGATGCCGGTGTGGGCCGAAATAGCCACGGCAAATGAGTGCCCGGCGCCGAGTACTTCGGCTACGAGCATGGTAGTGTTAAAATCCATACCGAAGCCGCCATACTCCTGGGGCACGGATGTTCCCAGCAGGCCAAGTTCGCCGGCTTTGTCGAGCAGCGATGGCATGAGCTTCGGGTCTTTCATCGCGTCGAGGGCGTCAAGATTTGGATATACTTCCTTGTCGAGGAAATCCTTGCATTGCTGCATGATCATCTTTTGTTCTTCGTTCCACTCTTCGGGGATGAAGATGTCGCTGGCGTTCGTGTCACGTATCAGGAATTCGCCGCCTTTGATCGTTTGTTTGGTTGCAGTTACCGTGCTCATATACTTTGATGATTAGGTCGTACTTTTTTTGAAACTCAATTTTAAAGTCTTTCGTAAATGCCTGCCACGCCCTGGCCTCCGCCAACGCAGGCGGTAACGAGTCCGTATTTTTTGTTTCTTCTTTTCAACTCATTCAACAGGGTGAGTGAGAGGCGTGCGCCGGAGCTGCCAAGCGGGTGCCCGAGCGCGATGGCGCCGCCGTTAACGTTGATGATGTCCGGATTGATGCTTAGCTCACGGATTACCGCAAGCGACTGAGCCGCGAACGCCTCATTTAGTTCAACAAGGTCGATATCGTTTAGCTTGAGACCGGCACGCTCGAGTGCTTTGGGCACAGCTTTGATCGGACCGATGCCATGATGCGTGGCTCAACGCCCGCCACCGCGTAGCTTACCAGCCGCGCTATCGGTTTGACGTTAAGCTGCTTTACCATCTTTTCGCTCATCACCACGGCAAAGGCAGCGCCATCGTTGGTAGGCGACGAGTTGCCCGCTGTAACAGAGCCGCCTAGCGTGAACACTGGTTTCAACTTTGCCAAGGCTTCAAGTGAGGTGTCGGGCCGAGGGCCTTCATCGGTATCCACGGTGAATTCACGTGTCTTCTTTTTACCGTTCTCCACGTAAATTTCCTTAATGGAGATCGGTTCTATTTCCTCTTTGAAAATTCCGGCTGTCTGCGCTTTGATGGCTTTCATGTGCGACTCATACGCAAACTGGTCCTGATCTTGGCGCGACACTTTGTATTGTGCTGCCACCTGCTCGGCGGTGAGACCCATACTGGTGTAGTACGTGGGATTATCTTTGGCGATGGTGTAGTTGAGTGCTGTCTTCCATCCCATTACAGGCACCAGCGACATTGACTCGGTGCCGCCGGCTATGACGCAGTGGCCCATACCGGCCTGAATTTTTGCCGATGCAAGGTGTATGGCTTCAAGGCCTGAGCCGCAGTAACGGTTTATGACCATGCCGCGGTATCAATACCCAGTGAGGTGAGCGCAATCATGCGGCCCATCTGCATTCCTTGCTCGGCTTCCTGCACTGCGTTGCCTACTATGAGGTCGTCTACCATGGTGTTTTCGAGGCCGGGTATGGATTTTACAAGGGCCTTGATAATGTCTGTGGCGAAGTCGTCGGGGCGTGTGAAACGAAAGCCTCCCTTTTTAGCCCTTGTGTTGGCAGTTCTTTTTGCTGCTACGATATATGCGTCCATATGAATTGAATGTTCTTAGTTTCTTAGTGGCTTGCCTCCGGTGAGGATCGACTGAATGCGCTCGAGCGTTTTTCTTTCGCCGCAGAGCGACACAAATGCTTCACGTTCCAAGTCGAGCAGGTATTGCTCGCTCACCTCCTGTGGGTAGCTCAGGTCGCCGCCGCACATTACGTTTGCAATTTTCAATGCGATCTTCATGTCGTGATCACTGATGTAGTGTCCCATCTTCATACCGTTTACACCGGCCATAAAAAGGGCGAGCCCTGTGCGACCTTGTACTTTGATGTTGGTGGCCTGCACGGGCATGGTGTAGCCGGCATCCGCCAGCTCCATGACAGTGGCCTTGGCATCCAGCAATTGGCGGTCCTTGTTCATGGACACGCGGTCTTTGTTGCGGAGTATCCCCATTTCGCGCGCTTCTTCAGCCGAAAGTGCCACCTTGGCCGTTGCAATATTCATGAATGCATTTTGCAACGCATTGAGTTCTACGTCTCCATCCTGCAGCACATCGCTCACGCGTTTGGTAAGTTCTTTGGTTCCGCCGCCACCTGGTATAAGACCGACACCCACTTCTACGAGACCAATGTATGTTTCGGCCGCCGCTTGTGCGACGTCGGCATGAAGCGTCATTTCACATCCGCCGCCGAGTGTACGACCTTGCGGCGCCACCACAACCGGCACCGACGAGTAACGAATTCGCATGACGGTGTTTTGGAACTGACGCACCATGAAGTCGATCTCGTCGTAGTCTTGTTCGATGGCGTACATAAACACGAGGCCGAGATTGGCGCCAAGTGAGAAGTCTGCGCCCTGATGGCCTACCACGAGACCACGGTAATTTTTTTCGGCCAGTTCAATGGACTTGTTCAATCCTTCCACCACTGCGCTGCCAAGTGTGTAGCTTTTTGCTGTGCCATGCAAAATTGATGACGCCCTCGCCAAGGTCAGTGATTTTTGACTCGGCATTTTTCCAGACTACGTTGTCGCTTAGGTTTTCCAGAATAATAAATGCCTCTTTGCCCGGAATTGCTTTGTAGGATTTTGATGGAATGTCGTAATACTTTTTGCTGCCGTCTTCCACTTTGTAAAATGACTTGAGACCCGCGGCGATCATCTCTGTTACCCAGGGAGCAGGTGCGTAGCCGGCCTGCTTCATGTACTCGAGGGATTTTTCAAGGCCCACGGCGTCCCAGGTTTGAAAGGGGCCGAGCTCCCATCCGAATCCTGCGCATACGGCGTCGTCAATTTTGTATAATTCGTCGGCGATCTCGGGTATTCTGTTCGACGCGTATTGAAACAATCCGGAGAACGAGTCGCGGTAGAAGTCGCCGGCTTTGTCTTTTCCGGCCATCAGCACCTTGAAGCGGTCTTTTAAGATTTTCTATGGTCTTGGTTGACTCAAGGGTTCCGAATTTCGCTTTGGCTTTTGGCTTATACTCAAGGCTGGCGAGATCGAGCGTGAGGATTTCCGTCTCACCTTTCTGATTCTTTGTCTTCTTATAAAATCCCTGACCGGTCTTGTCTCCCAGCCATTTGTTCTGTTCCATCTTCATCACAACGTCGGGCAGTTTGAAATATGACCGGCTTTCGTCGTGAGGCAGGCCGTTGTGTAGATTGGTCGCTACTTTTATCAGCGTATCCAATCCGACCAAGTCGGAGGTGCGAAACGTTGCTGATTTGGGCCGGCCAATTACCGGGCCTGTAAGCTTGTCGATTTCATCGACGTTGAGACCGAGCTTCTGCATGGCATCTACCACCTTCATGATCGCGAATACGCCGACGCGGTTTGCGATAAACGCGGGCGTGTCTTTACATAGCACGGTGGTTTTTCCGAGGAAAAGATCTCCGTAGTGCATGAGGAATTTTACAATTTCCGGATCGGTGGTGGGCGTCGGGATTATTTCCAGCAGCTTGAGGTACCTCGGTGGGTTGAAAAATGTGTGCCGCAGAAATGCTTCTGAAAATCCGCCGACCGGCCTTCCGCCATCAGATGAATTGGTATGCCCGAGGTGTTGGAAGTGATGAGGGTGCCTGGGGTGCGGTATTTTTCTATTTGTTCGAATACTTTCTTCTTGATGTCAAGGTTTTCCACCACCACTTCGATGATCCAGTCGTAGGACTTGATCTTTGCCATGTCGTCGTCGAAATTTCCCAGCGTAATGCGCGAAGCAAATTTTTTTGAAAACAAGGGAGCCGGGTTCGACTTGACGGACCTGTCGAATGAGTTTTGTACAATTCGATTTCTGAAAGCCTTTGAGTCGGCCGTGAGGCCTTTGGCCTTCTCATCGTCATTGAGTTCTTTTGGCACAATGTCGAGCAGCAGCACTTCGCAGCCGGTGTTGGCGAAGTGACAGGCGATGGCGGAGCCCATAACTCCTGATCCAAGCAGAGCAACTTTTCTGATTTGTCTATTCATAGTACTAATTCGATCCTACTAAACTTCTTCCACGGCAGACACCGCAGCAGGCTTTTGGTAAATGGTGTTTGATTCGATCAGCTTGTTGATGTCGCGCAGCACATCGAAGAAAATGTTAAGCTTTTCTATCGGCACAATTGAGCGAACCGTCTCGTTGAATTTCAACACGACTTCGCGCGATTTTTCCTTCTTCTTCCTGCCCTCCTTGGTGAGAAATATTTTTACGAGGCGTTTGTCGCTGATATCTGCCTCGCGGTAAATCAGGCCTTTCTCTTCCATGCTCTTCAACAGCCTTGTGAGGCTTCGCGCTTCGAGCCCCATAAGGGGAGCTATCTTCGTGGCGGGGATTCCTTCTTCGGAACTGATGTTGAGCAACACGAACCCCATGGAAGTGGTGATGTCGTATTTTGCCGCCTGCTGATTGTACATCCTCGCTATGGCATGCCACGCTGCTTTGATGTTGTAATCTATTGTTTCTTCCCTTCGCATACGTTTTCGTTGAGGCAAACGAAGGTATAAAAATTTAGTATGCATGCATACCTTTTCTGAAAAATTTCCGTGAATATATTGTCAGGCCCGCCACTTGATGTTGCAGCCTATGCTCGGTATCTGTATTGCCGGCGCCGGCTGTTTGCCGATAAGGGATTCGAACGCCGCGCGCAGGTCTTTGCCTGTAACGGGGATTTCATTTTTCGGACGGGCGTCATCGAACTGGCCTCGGTAGTATAACTTTTGGTCCGAATCGTAAAGAAAAAAGTCAGGCGTACATGCGGCATCGTATGCCCGGGCCACTTCCTGCGATTCGTCATACAGGTAAGGAAACGGATACCCAAGCGCTTTGGCAGTCACAGCCATTTCTTCGGGTCCATCTTCCGGGTATTGGCCTGCGTCGTTAGAGCTAATTGCTACAAAGTGGATTCCCCTGGGCTGGTACGCTTTTGCCAAAGCGATAATGGCACTGTTGAGGTGCTTGACATACGGACAGTGATTACAAATAAACATGATCAGGGTACCATTCACTCCTTGCAAATCTTTTAAAGACAGGCTTTTGCGTGACACGGTATCGGGTAGATGAAAAGCGGGTGCCGGTGTTCCCAGGCTTACCATTGTTGAAGGTGTCGCGGCCATATCGGATTGCTTTAGTTTTAAAGAAAAACATTTTGTCCAACTATTCCATTCCTTTCTGATAAGTTTGACAGGCCAATTGATCTGGTAGTCGGCTAACCCATTTTCGGCACGATTCAAGGCACCATGAGGGCCCTGCAAAACTTGGCCTTTTTGGGCCACTGCGGAAGGGTTATTCATGTTAATCGTGGCTGCGCGAAAACAAAAAACAACCCACGCCATGCAACCTGCGCGCTAGGTTAGGCGTCTTATGCATAAGACATTTAGGTATGCACTCTCCAGAACTCCTCAAAGGCACCCTTCAAACGATCGTGTTGAAGGTACTCAAAGACCACGGCAAAATGTATGGCTATGAGATTACGCAACGGGTGAAGGAACTGTCTACAGGACGGATGCTGCTCACGGAAGGTGCGCTATACCCCACGCTGCACAAACTCGAAGCCGACGGCCTCCTGACCACGGAGGTGGTACCGATCGGAAAAAGAATTCGCAAGTACTACGTGCTCACCGGCCCCGGCAATGCGATTGCAAGGGAACGTGTGCGTGAGTTTGCAGACTTTATAAGAACAATGCGTCTCGTGCTGAATGTAGAATTCGCGTAACCAATGGCGAGTCTGAACGATGATCATATCGGCTATATCATCAAGGACCTGAACTATCGCGGGCTGGTGCACGACGGCCTTCAGGACGAGGTAGTGGATCACATCTGCTCCATGACGGAGCGCAGGATGGACGAGGGTCAATCGTTTTACGAGGCTTATCACGAATCGCTGCGGGCGTTTGGCCACACGCGGGGCCTGCGGCAAACGCAACGTCAGACTTTACTAATTCAAAATAAAACCACCCGGCTTATGCTGCAGAATTATTTCAAGATTGCTTTGCGCAACCTGGCCAAGCATCGATTCTATTCGATTATCAACGTACTCGGCCTGTCTACGGGCATTGCCTCTTGTATGCTCATTGTGCTGTTTGTTTTAAGTGAGGTGAGTTACGATCAGTATCATGAAAAATTCGAGCGCATATACAGGCTCAGCAGTGAGATAAAATACGGCGGCAATCATTACCAACTGGCGGTGGCTCCGGCCCCAATGGCCGACACACTTTTGAGCGAATACCCCGAAGTGGAAAGCGCTGTGCGCTTCCGGGCCCGTGGCTCCTACCTGGTTAAACGCGACGGTGCCACGGAGAGTATCAAGGAGCACGGTGTAATATGGACGGACAGTTCGTTTTTCGATGTGTTCACGGTAACTGTGTTGAAGGGGAGCGCGAAGGGAGCGCTGACGGATCCGAACACGGTTGCTATCAGCGAGTCGATGGCTGGCAAGTATTTTTCCGACACTGAGCCACTCGGGCAAACGCTGATCATGGACAATCAGTGGCCAATGAAGGTAACGGCGATATTTGCCGACATGCCGCTCAACGGACATTTCAGGTTCGACTTCCTGCTGTCGCTTACGGGGTTAGAAGAAGCGCAGGACCACAACTTTTTGAGTAACAATTTCAATACATATGTGTTGCTTCGCTCTGGCACCAATGCGGCGGAGCTGGAAAGAAAACTTCCGCAGTTTGTGCAAAACATATGGGGCCGCAGGCTAAGGAAGCTTTGGGTGTTGACTTTGACCTGGAACAATTTGTGGCTGCGGGCAACAAACTCGAATACACGCTTATGCCTCTCACTGACATTCACCTGCATTCGGATCTTACGGCCGAGCTCGCGGCGAACGGCGATGTTACGTACGTTTATTTGTTTTCCGCAATCGCGTTGTTCATTTTGCTCATTGCGTGCATCAATTTCATGAACCTATCTACGGCACGCTCGGCAAACAGGGCCAAAGAAGTTGGCGTACGAAAAGTAATGGGCTCACTCCGCGCACATCTTGTTCGTCAGTTCCTTACCGAGTCGCTGCTTGTTACATTCGTCTCTTTTGCAATTGCTGTCGGTGTTGCTTACATCGCATTGCCTTATTTCAACTTGCTTGCGTCGAAAGAACTTTATCTCCCCCTCGGATCGGTCTGGTTTTATGGCTGGCTGGTGCTTGCCGCCCTGGTAGTCGGCCTGCTCGCCGGGTTGTATCCGTCACTTTTTCTATCCGCTTTTGAGCCGATAAAGGTCCTGAAAGGTCAGTTGTCGTTGGGCATGAAAAGCGGTCTGGTCAGGAGCTCGCTTGTCGTATTTCAATTTGCCATCACCATTTTTCTCATCATCGGCACGGTTGTCATCCAGCGCCAGCTCATGTTTATCCAGGAGAAAAAATAGGCTTTCAGAAAGACCAGGTGCTAATGGTTGAGGATGCTTACGCATTGGGCGATCAGTTGCAGAGTTTCAAGAAAGAGATGATGCAGAACGCAGCAGTTGTGAACGGTACCATCAGCGGCTATGTGCCGGTGGATATAGGATGGCGCAGCGACAATACCTGGTGGCCAGCGGGCACACAACCTACTGAAGACAATATGGTGGGTCTGCAAACGTGGAATGTGGATTATGATTATGTGAAAACTATGGGGATGGAGATCATCGCGGGGCGTGATTTTTCAGACGAATTTCCGTCGGATTCTGCGGCAGTGGTCCTGAACGAGGCCGCCGCGAAGCTCTTCGGATTTGAAGCAGATCCAATCGGTCAGAAGATCAGCACTTTTTCAGACAACCATGAGGATGGTACTGTGAACCGGCAATCCGAAACATCATCGACGGTAATTGGCGTGGTAAAGGATTTTCATTTTCAGTCGCTGCGTAATTCCATCGGCCCGGTAGGCCTTTATCTTGGCTCAAGTCCTGGTTACATATCTTTCCGCTTCCAGGCAGGCAACACTTCGGATGTGATCGCTCTTACTGAGCAAACATGGAAGCGCCTGGCGCCTGGCCAGCCGTTCCAATATACTTTCCTCGACGAGGCCTTTGGCAACATGTATTCTACGGAACAGAAGCTTGGTAAAATCCTGGGCGTGTTTGCGACCCTTGCTATTCTGATCGCCTGCCTCGGGTTGTTTGCGCTAACCGCCTTCACGGCGGAGCAAAGGACCAAGGAGATCGGCATTCGCAAGGTGCTGGGAGCTTCCGTTGGAAGTATAGTCATGCTGCTGTCGCGCGAGTTCGGCAAGCTGATACTTATCGCTTTTGTAATTGCGGCACCCGCTTCCTGGTATGCGGTTCAATGGTGGCTGGAGGGCTTCACGTATAAAACGCAGGTTGGTGTGGTTGTGTATTTGGTCGCGGGCGTGGCGTGCTTCGTCGTGGCCTGGTTCACGATGGGCTATCAATCGCTTAAGGCTGCCACAGCCAACCCGGTTGATTCGCTGAAAAGCGAATGAACTTAGTTGATGGGCGCGGCTTCGTGAACGTTGTTGAAGTCGCCGCGTAGCGTACGAAACCGTTTCCTGGCCTCTGCTGCGTACACGCTACCGGGATACTTGGTGAGGAAGTCGCGATAGATTTCCATGGCTTTGGCGGTGTCATGCAGTTGGCGCTCGTAAATATCGCCAATGGTAAAAAGGCATCGTCGGCAAGTATGTCCTCGCCAAATTCGGAAATGATCTGTTGCAACAACTCGATTGCTTCGCGAAACTCGCCACGCTGCAGGCGGATGTTAGCTTCGAGCCAGTAGACGTCGTCCATGATGCTTCGTGACGCAACGCCCACTATGAGTGAGTCAACAGCCGTTAAATTTTGTTCGAACATTTCCTCTTTGGTCGGCGCGCGATAACCATTTTTAAGCATCCGGATTTCCTGCAAGGCCTGGCCTGTTTTGTTTTGGTACAGCAGCAGCTCGATGGCCGCGTATGCCTTGAGCGCCTCGCCAACAGAATCGAAGGCGATGTTTTCTTTGATCAGGAGACTGAGGTCCATCGCGTCGTTGGCAATTTCACGGGTGGTGGCTTCCTTCAGAATATCGAGATGCTCTTGAGCGAGACGAAAATCGCCTTTAAAGTATGACAGCTTCGCATTCTTCAGTTTTGCTTCATAGCCGACGGGATTTTCTCGTTGCGTCTTTTCAACTTGTGAGTAAAGCAGTGTCGATTCCCAGGCTCGCCCTTCAGCAAATAGATATCGCCAAGGTCAAGCTTCGCTTTCGATTTGAGGTAGGTAGACGTTCTCGGGTTCGACACAAGATTCTCAAGTGTATTTACCGCGTCGTCCTTTTGATCAAGGTAATTGGCGTAGAGCAGCGCCATGTTGCGCGTGGCTTCAAGGGCGTTTGAGTTGGAAGGATACTGCGCGATAAAGTTTTGATAGTCCTTCACCAGCACGCGTACCGAATCTTTGCTTACAGGAAAGCTGTTTCGGATTCTTGCTTCGCGTGTCCGGATCAACCCAAGCCGTGCCAGCATTTGGTTTGGCGTATTTTCGAATTCCCGGATCACATAGCTGTAAATCTTGTAGGCATTTTCGTAATCATTGTTGTCGAGCGCAACCCGGGCGACCTCCATTGTTTTTTCACCTTCATTCTTGTAGCGCTTGTCAAACGCCCGTGCCTGAATGAACGATGCATAAAAATTCTTTTGCTGCATGGTCACCCAGATCAGCAGGTCGGCGTAAACTTCAGTATCCGGATATTGTTGCACCTTGTCATAGAGCAAACGTTCGAGACTTTCAAGTTCGTCGGGCTTGGTAAGCAAAGCCTGCATCACATTTTTCACATATTGCAGATTACCTGCGTTTTGGGTCACGTAGCTCAGGTATTCGCGAACCATTTTGTCTTTTTCGCCCTGAATGCGGTACAACATGGCAAGGTCGAGGCAGAACAGAAAAGAGTTACCCAGAAATTCACGCGATTCATTCAGTGCCAGGATCGAGTACTTGCCGAGTGACTTTGACGAAAGGTAATCCGACAACATTTTAATACGCTGCACACTGGATTTATTTTCCTGAATAAGGTCCTTAAAATATTTATCTGCCTTGTTGACCTCTCCTGCTCGTGTGTGAAGAATGCCCTGGTCCAATTTATATTGCAAATTATTCGGATCGCGGCGGCTTATCTTCTTTAAATAATCTTCGGCCTCTTTATACATGCCCAGGTCGAGCAAGGTGTTCACATAGTTATTATGAATGAGCGGTATGTTTTGTGAGTTGGTCGAAAGCTCGGCGTACATTTCAACCGCCTTCTTCTTATCACCTTTCAACAGGTATTCATTGGCAAGTTGTATCTCGGTGGGGTTTTGAGCGAGGGAGGAGAAAGTGATCGAGCAGGGGCAGGACCGCTAAGAGTGATGCACGTGATATTATATTAATGTTATATATATATATATAATAAGTATAGTTAGTCATGTTGAAATGTGTATAGATCGACGCGCGGTCTGGATGTGGAAGTTATGTAGAATTTTATTTATTTCTAACGAGTTGATCAGTAAACGGTTGCGGTTTTGTGCACAGGGTTAGGTTAAGTGGATAATTGTGTGTGTGGATAAGGCAATGGTGATGAGATGTGGATAAGGAAAGTTTTGTACACAGGTTTTTAGGGTAGTTGGTTATTC
>JAAURZ010000034.1 GCA_012031955.1 Bacteroidia bacterium | reverse complement strand
TGAACTATTTCGACGACGATTTCACAGGATATTTGGATAGAGGTGGTAGAGGTTGGTAAAAGTCCGTTGTGGTTACGGCAAATACCCCTGCAATTCGCAGGGGGTATTTTTTCGTCGAGTTGCAAATGTTAGTAACTTCACTTCAAACCAACCCGCTATGAAAAACTTCCTGCTCGCGTCGCTAATGATTGCTGCCGCTCTCGCGGTGTTTGCCGAAGATCCGATGCCACTACCCATTGGGTCCAAGGCTCCCGATTTTTCGCTCCCGGGCGTTGACGGAAAGACTTACACGCTGAATGACTTTAGCGATGCCCGGATATTGGTACTGGTGTTCACATGCAATCATTGTCCGACTGCGCAGGCTTACGAGGATCGACTAATACAACTCACTGCGGACTACAAGAGCAAAGGCGTTGCGGTTGTGGCCATCAACCCGAACGATCCGCTGAGTGTCCGGTTGGATGAGCTTGGCTACACTGACCTTGGCGACACTTTTGATGAGATGAAAATCCGCGCGAAAGACAAGCAGTTCAACTTCCCTTACCTCTATGATGGCGAAACGTCTGCCACCTCGATGAAATACGGTCCGCAGGCTACACCACATGTTTTCATATTCGACAAGGATCGCACGCTTCGCTACACCGGTCGCATAGACGATGGCGAAAAACCAGGCACGGCCAAAACGCATGACACACGCAACGCCCTCGATGAACTGCTGACAGACAAACCGGTGACTGTTGAGAAAACCAAAACCTTCGGGTGCTCCATTAAGTGGCCCGGCAAGAGGGACTACGCCGCCGCTGCAGAACGCGAATGGGCTAAAGAAAAAGTCACGATCGATGAGTTGAACCTCGATGGGCTAAAAGCCTTGTTGAAAAATGACGGCGTAAACTACAAACTAGTCAACGTGTGGGCTACCTGGTGCGGGCCCTGCGTAGTGGAATTTCCGCACCTGGTGGATATGAACCGGATGTACCGAAACAGGGAGTTCGAAAATGATCACATCTCGATGGATGAAATCGACCGGAAACCCAATGCCCTCAACTTTCTTATAAAAAAGCAGGCGTCGACAAAGAACTACATTTTTACAGGCGACAAGTATAAGCTCATTGATGCGCTGGACAAGAAGTGGGAAGGGGCGCTTCCGTATACGCTTTTCATTGCGCCCGGGGGCACTATCATCTACAAAAAGCAGGGCGTTATCGATCCGCTCGAAATGAAGCGCACCATCGTGGAGCACATAGGTCGCATTTACTGATCGATTGAATCTTTGGCTACAATGTTGTCGAGCACGTTTTCGAGTATCGCAATGAAAACGCCCGGCTTCTCTATCATCGGATAGTGTCCTGTTCCTGAAATACTTCTTACCTCAACTCCGCCTTTAACGTGGGCTCGCAGGGAATCCTGTTGCGTGGGTGTATAATCGCTGTTGATCAGGTACACCGGAACATTGAGTTTGTCAAGCGCTGTGCTCTCAACCTGCTCGTCGCCGAGGATGAGTGCTTCCAGGGTAGCCAGGGCAATGACCGAATCAGCAGCCCTAAAATCTTTCACCACGCGCTCAACGGCGGCGGAGTCTGACTCGGCGGTAAACAGCAATTGGCGCGCGTACGATTCGGCCGTGGCGTCGTAGGCTGCGTGAAATTCTTTAAAATAGTTTTGGATGCTCTCCTTGTCGGCGTCGGTGTAAACCGTGCCGACATTCTTGAAGTTATCCACGCCGACAAAACCGATAACTTTATCGGGAATTGCGTTGGCGACTTCGAGGATAATGTTGCCGCCCATGGAATGTCCAACTAATATGACGTTATCGAGAGCCAGCCCGTTGATGACTGCAATCACGTCGGCGGCGTAGTCTTTCAGTTTCCAAGTGCTGCGGTTTTTACCCGATGCGCCATGTCCTCCGAGGTCGAGCGTTACGACTTTGAATTTTACGGAAAGGGCAGGCACGTGTTCATCCCAGTACGATTTATCGATGTTCCACCCATGCACGAGCACGACCGCCACCGGTCCGTCGCCGGTAACGGAATAGTTAATGCGCACGCCGCTGTTCTCAACAGGTGGCAATGCATTGGTTTTTTCATTCTGTCTGGGTCCGCATGAAATGATGAGAACGCAGGAAAAAGTGATAAGACAAATCTTGTTCATTCTTTTGAAGTCATTAACCCGTTGGCAATCTCTCCTTTTTCTACGATAGTAAAAATATCAGAAAGAAGATACCAAGGGTAAACAAACAATAAATTAAACGAATAGTTCGAAAGTAACGTCTTCATTCTTAACCAGAAAAAATAGACATGCCCGGGAGTGCTGCCAGTTAAAGTTGAGTCGGCGTGCACAAAAGGCTCCCATGTAAAATGCGCCAACTATGGACACACAGCAGCGAGTACATCTCGTGCTGGAGGATATAGTTATAGTAGGCCTTCCCTACGTCGGGTACGGCACTTCCGACCGTTGGCGAAATGTTCGATGACGATCCGCTTTGTCGCGCTGGCAAATTATTCCGTTCGACTGATGTCTTCGCCAAACACCAGTTCATAGCCGTTGTTGTCACGAATGGAAAAGTCGCGCATCCTGTAAGCGCGGTTATCTATCGGGGTGATCACAGTAACTTTGTCTTTAACATTTTGCCACAGCTTGTCTACCTGCGCCATGTAGATGAAGATGCTTCCCGTGAGTTGTGGTTTTGGAAAAAAAGGTGGAGCACCAGGCTCCTTGCACGCGTCGGGTTCATCTTGCGGCACAATGAACATGATTTCGACGCTGTCTAGTTTGAATGAAACGAAGTTCGGGAAGTTGCTAACGCCGGTAAACCCCAATACATTTTCATAAAACGCTCTAGTCTGTTGCAGGTCTTTCGTCCAAAGTATGGGGCTAAGTCCATGTAGTTTCATCGAAATGGAAATTTCTTAAAGTTATGCACAGCGCGAGAAACTTTTGATATGGGCATATTACAATTTCAAGTGCCCCGCCAATAAGACATGAGCTGTCAGAACAAAGCGTCTGGTTGCTTTGACGGCAGCCGCTTTAGGTGATACATTGTGCGCCATGGAAAGGTATGGCGCCGTAAACAGAAGATGATTTTGAAGAAATGCATATTGACCTGGTGTGGGTGGAGCTTCAGGACCGTTTTGGTTTCAACCTGCCTGCCTGGAAAAAGGAATTTCGCGAATACCTGAATCAGCAGCCGAGAAACAAACAGCCAACGGAGGCTTTCTATACATTCGGCAACGCATCAATAAATGAAATTCTCAACAAAATCCTGAAACGGCAACTATGGCCATCCGACCTTCAACAAGCTGGTGACTTATGTGGTGCGGCGAGGACGAGCGTGACCTTCCAGGAATTTGAACTTCAAACATCCTGCATTCGTCCCCGAATGGAGTTCTTATCCTGTTCCGTTTGCGCAAGCGACAGCGCCTTTTCCAGGTGCCGGCGCGCCTTGTCATCATTACGCCTGCATAAAGTTCGCCCAGCAAAAGGTAATAGTAGTGGTTATCGACTAGTTGAAGTTTTTCTGCCTGCTCAATCGCCTGCGCTTTGCCCCGTGCCCTCGCCAAAGCATACGTCCGGTTGAGCGCCGCTATCGGCGAATATTCCAGTTGCAATAGCTGGTTGTACAACGAGAATATGTTTTCCCACTTTTCGATTTTATCGGTCTTGTATGTGTGCCAGTAGGCGATGCTGGCATGGAGGTGATACCGCGTCAGGGTTTTCCCTTGCGAGGCCTGTTTGAGAAAGTACGCACCTCGGGCTATCAGTTCGTTGTTCCAAAGTGCTTCGTTCTGGTCATTGTACAGAATCATTTCGCCTGTTTCGTTTTTCCGGGCTTCAAACCGTGATGCATGAAAACACATCAGTGCCATCAACGCGTTTGCTGCTGGCAGGTTGGTACCCTGATTCTCTATAAGCTGGTGCGTGAGTCTCATTGCCTCCAGGCAGAGATCTTCGCGCAACACGGCGTTGTTGCTTTCAGAGTAGTATCCCTCGTTGAAGAGCAGGTAAATAGTGGTAAGCACGGCGTCGAGCCGTTGATGCAAGTGCTCGCCATGCGGCATTTCTATGGCGACTTTTTCTTCGCGAAGTTTTTCGCGCGCGCGAAACAGGCGCTTGTTAATCGTTTCGCGGTTGGTGAGAAACGCGTTGGCGATCTCGTCTATTCCGAAACCACAAAGCACTCTCAATGCCAGCCCTATCTGACCCTCTGCGGGCAGGACCGGGTGGCAGATGGCGAACAGCATTTGCAACTGGCTATCGGCAATATTTTGCTGCGACAGGTCGACATCCGCAATGACCGTCGTTGCCTCTTGCTCTTTGAGTAGCGGCTGCACCTTTTCAGCAAATATTCGCCGACGTTGCACCCTGTTTTGCGCCTTGTTCTTCGCCACGGTGTAAATCCAGGCTGTTGGATTGGGTGGTATGCCGTGATAGGGCCAGCGCTCCAACGCCGCGAGAAATGTTTCGCTGGCAATGTCTTCTGCTATATCGAGGTGTTGGATTCCGAGTCGCTTGCAGAGCACGGAAACAATTTTGCTGAACTCGGTTCGGAAGAGATGCGGTATGAGTGCCTGCTGGTCCATGCTTTGTGATGGCCTTCTCTTCGGAGTCGAAGAGAAGGCCCAATTCAAGTCACACTTTACTTTTCACGCGTCTTACTTCCACGCTGTTGCCATCGCCTTGCAACACGGGGCTTCCTTTGGCAAATTCGACAGCCTCGTCTACCGACTCGGCCTTCACAATGATGTAGCCGCCGAGCGTCTCCTTGATGTCGCCAAACGGACCGTTGGTCACCACAAGTTTTTTATTGTTTGCGGTAACCACGCGGGCGTCGTCGAACGGAAGGCCGTTCCCTCCGACGTATTTGTTTTGCGCAGCAATACCGCCGATCCAGTCGCTTGTTTGTTTCATCCATTGCTGAATTTGTTCGGGCGAAGCAAGCTTTCCGCCGTCCTGATGCCTGAAGATTAACATGAATTCTTCCATAGTGTTAAGTTATTGAATGTTATAGAATGTTTTACACCAGTATTACAGGCGACCTGAATAGATTTGGACACGCTTTCAAAGAAATATCGGATCGAGCAAAAAAAACTCCCCCTTTGTGGTTCACACGAGGGGGAGTTTTACAGAATGCGGGTTAGTTATCAGTTGCCGGCTCCGTCGTTCATGGCGCGGTCAACTGTGTAGGAGGCAACAAGTTTGCCCTGGGCGGTTCCTACTTCGGCGTCGAAAGTCCAGTGAATACCGCCATACACCCTCGACACAGCGGCTTCGATCGCCCAGCCTCTTACAAGATCAGCTTCTGCGGGAAAGTGGTAGGCCAGCACTTCGGCACCGGCTGCGGAGAAAACACTGTGACCGGACGTGTAACTCGGGAAGTTGGGTGTTCCCGCTATCGTTTTAAAATTCTTGATAAGCTGTATGGGGCGAGGGTAATGATAATAGTATTTGGCGTCCCAGCAACTAATGCCGGCGTCCATCATGGCCATATTCAGGTAAGCAAAGACACGCACGGTCCTTACCGGGTTGACCTGATACCTGATGATGAAGTCTTTCGCAAACCTGTTCCAATGACCGGGCGGTGTGTACGTACCGAGGCCGTCTTGCCAGAAGTTGGCGATGCGTCGTTTCTCCTCCGTCATGTTGTCGGCGATTTCGGAAAGTTTTTTGCTATCGGCTTCGAGTTCGGCGGAGCCCAAGGCTGGCGGCGGAATCGGCCGCACATCCTCCACGTTGTCGATGTTCCACATTTTTACTTTGCCATAAAGCGGAGTAAGTCCCACCGGGCGTGCGGGCTCTTCGAGGTTGTCCCAGGCCCAGCCAAATCGCGCGAATGCGGCGGCTTTAATTGAATCGGACACGGGCTTTGGACATTGCGCCTTGCTCATGCCGTCGGTAGAAGCGCGGGTCAACGCAATCTTGGCAACCTCTTCTCCAAGAAATTCACCGGCTTCTATGTCGCTGGCTACGTTCTCGCCGGCCCACTGCAGGCTCTCCATGTGTTCCTGCGCCATTTGGGCGAGATACTCTTTTTCGAGTGGAAACATGGCCGACAAAATATCGCGCGACACGGCCGCTATCACGGCGCCGTCGGCAGGATATGACGGTAACCCTGATTGCGCGTAGGCAGCGTTAACGCTGGCGTCCGTTTCCGATGGAGCAGGTCTGTTGTAGAGATACTTGTAATGCCAGGCGGCGATCATCGCATCGAATTGCGACACACTCAGGTAGGCGAGCGCACGCACTGCATACGGCGGGTGGGCAAACGGAAACGGCGGCGGGCCTGCGGGGTTGCCCGGGTTAGGCAGGGTATATGTGCCGTCGTCGTTGGGTCCGGGAATGAGGTTGTACTTGGCCACCAGTTCCAGCGCGATTTCATTCCAGCGCAACGCGGGGTTATTGGTCCAATAGTCGACCGCCGCTTTTGCTTTCCGGAGCGCTTGGCAGCCGCGTCTTTCATCGCCGACAACTCTGACTGATATTCGGCTGACGATACGTCTTCAGGTGCTGTCAAAACAATTTGATCGGGCGCATTCAACAACACTGTGTTCCAGGTGCCTGCGTCCTCATCAACGTCGGTAAACGTATAGGCCTTGTAACTGGCCTGTGTGGGCAACTCGGTTTCACATCCGACCAGCGCAGCAAAAAAGGAAATGCAAGCGAGTACGAGTAGTAGATTTGATTTCATGTGACTGGTTTTATAGTTTAAACTGGTAAGTGACGCCGCCCCCGATGTTCTGTATTTTGGCGGTGTTGCGCCCGCTGATTACTTGTGAGTAATAAGCCAATACGCCGAGGCCTTTGATGCCCTTGAAATAGTATTGTGTGGTGAACCCCAGCTGTCCCAGGTCAACCTTGTTTGTAGGTTGTGCGGCGTTGTACTTTCTAATATCATCACCGCTCGTCGAGTTCATCATGGTATATCCTGCTTCAACCTTGAGCGAGTTTTGAAGGAGCCATGCACCGCCAACCACGTTTTACGTGCCAGGCGTTTGGTACGTCCATCCACGCCGTGTAATAGCTTCCATTGTTGTAATAGTAGTCGCGCTCGGCCTTTGTTTGTCCGCGCCACAAGTACGACACGGTGGCACGCGCATACACGCCCATGTCGAATCGATACTGGCCGATGGCGCGCATGCTCAGTTCATTGGCGCCAAAGCCCAGGCTGTAGGGCATGTAGTCAGAGAGGTAGTTGGTCATAGGCGTGGAATAGCCCAGCGTTGCCAGCGCCGCCAGTTTGCCCGGTCCGACTTGCATGTTCACAAGTTCCCCTTTTAGGGCAAAGCTCATGTCCTGAAAACCCCTGGCGCCATTAAAATGCCCGCCATTTGGTTCGCCCGACTCCGTCTTCACGTAGGGTACCGTTACAATCAGGTTGAGCTTGTCGTGCAGTCCTATTGCCAGCATAGCCAGTGCGGTGGTTCTCGTCACAGTTTCAATCGTGCCGTTCACACGGAGATCGGTGCCTTCGTAGTACTGATCGAAGACGCCATGGTCGTAGATGAGGGCGGCGCAAAATTCACGCTGCTTCATCATGATAGCATCAGTTGGTGTTTGCGCTGCAGCGCGCAAGCAAAAGACCAAGCTCGTCGCGAGTAGCAGTATTTTCATTTTCATAGTTTGCTTCATAGTGTTGGCGGCAAACGCGTGCAGCCTTGCGCAAGCACGCCTTCGCCTTGTTTTTAGATAGTTGTAAAGGAAGTGGAAATCCAGCAGCCACGCGCACGCACATGGCGGTCGCGACCACAGGAAAATTTTCAAAAAAAGAAAAGGGAAGTCAGCCTAGCGGCGGATGATAGATGCGTTGGCTGTGGTGTTGCAGTGCCGGGAGTTGGAAAGGGGTCTCTCCCAGTTCGAGGTCCCAACCGCCCACGCTTACGAGGGCGGGCTTTGCCTGGCTCTTGTATTCTTTGATGAGTTTACTCAGCAGACTCAATGTTTGCTCATTGCCGGGCGGCGACTGCTCCGACAGCCCGAGGTATCGGTCGAACGCATGGTTGATGCGCGTTTGATCCTCTTTTTTTACGCCAAGGATGTAGAGTGTATCGTGAACTATTTCCTGCTGGGCGAGCACATAAAATTCTCCATCAACTTCAATTTCGCCGTAGGTGCGAACGGCGCCGTTATTGTGGATGGGATAGGGAAGGGTTATCGGCACCTTGAATTCCCTGAACTGCACATCGCTGTACTGCTCCCGGTCGATCTTCCGCGAAAGACTGTGATACGCAGAATAACTAAGACCGACAAACAGCAGGTAGTAGCCACCCAGGTGGAACAAGAGACATAGGATGAGCCCAATGGAGAGTACTTTGTTCAACGCTCGATTAGTTCGGATTTCCTATTTACGAAATAGAAATGCAACTAACAAGCCCTGCCTGTCGCCAATGCGCCTACTACCTGAGCGCGTTGTTGTGGCTACAACCGGTATTGTAAAATGGTCGCCATTAATCCGTGTCAAAGTCGCAGCGACGTCGACCTCTTGCTTATCTTTATTTTTTACAAAACAAACTCTGACCCATGCGCCTGCAATTTGTTGTATTTCTCTTTTGTATCATCGCCAGTATGGAAGCTGTTTGTCAACGGCAATTGTTGTTGCTGCCCGACCGGGTGTTCGACGGCGAAAGCATGCACACAGGATGGGCAGTGCTGGTAGAAGGTGAGAGCATTGTGGCGGCAGGTCCGGCCGACAAAATGAAGGCGCCGAAGCAGGCCGAGATCATGAAGCTTCCGGGATGCACCTTGCTGCCCGGGCTCATTGAAGGCCACTCACACCTGCTATTGCACCCTTACAATGAAACGCCGTGGGAGGAACAGGTGCTGAAAGAGTCCGACGCTTATCGCGTTGCGCGCGCTACGGTGCATGCGCGGAAAACTTTGCTGGCAGGGTTCACCACCGTGCGCGACCTTGGGTCGGAGGGCGCCGGCTATGCGGACGTAGGTTTGAAGCAGGCCATAGATGAAGGGGTTATTCCGGGCCCGCGCATGCTTGTGGCGGGCAGAGCAATAGTTGCCACAGGCAGTTATGGACCGAAAGGCTACGATACTGATTTTCAGATAATGCTTGGCGCTGAACCTGCCGACCAACATGACCTTGTCCGTGTGGTACGCGACCAGATCGGGAAGGGCGCCGACATCATAAAGGTGTATGCTGACTATCGGTGGGGTCTCGACGACGAGGCGCAGCCGACTTTCTCGATTGAAGAACTCCAATTGGCTGTGCAGACCGCAAGGAGCAGCGGCCGGCCGGTAGTGGCGCATGCTTCCACCGCAGAAGGGATGCGGCGTGCGACAATGGCTGGGGTAGAAACCATCGAGCATGGCGACGGCGCGACGGCCGAAGTGCTCGCGCTGATGAAGGAGCATCATGTGGCGCTCTGCCCCACTGTGGCCGCCGGCGATGCAATAGAACAATACAAAGGGTGGAAGCGCGACGCCGTGCCGTTGCCGGCGCGCATCGCCCGCAAGCGCGAGAGTTTTAGACTTGCCTTGGAGGCAGGCGTAATGATTTGCGCGGGTGGCGATGTGGGCGTGTTTGCTCATGGCGACAATGTGCGTGAACTCGAACTGATGGTGGCGTATGGCATGCCGACGCTTGCTGTGCTGCAATCGAGCACGTCGGTGAACGCCCGCGTGTTCCACCTCGACAAACGAATCGGAAGCATAAGGGCGGGCCTGCTTGCCGACCTTGTCGTGGTGAAGGGAGATCCTTCGACGGACATCAGCGCCCTTCGCAATGTGCAACTGGTCATGAAGGGCGGCGTCATTTACAAGTAGTCTTTATCGAAATCTCATTGAGTTTTGCGCAAGATTGTTGTAACTAGTGATTCACAATTCAACTAGTTTATGAATAGAAAGCAAGCTCTTAAAAATATTGCCGCAGGCACCTTAGGCGCCATGGCTTTGCCCAATTTTGCATCAGCAATGGAGAAGGCTGAATCGCTCGACCTCAAAGGAAACATCAATCACTCTGTTTGCCAGTGGTGTTACGGAAGTATACCCATTGAAGACCTGGTGAAGTCGGCGAAGGCGATGGGAATCAAGTCCGTTGAGTTGCTCAACTCCGAGCAGTGGCCTATCGCGTTAAAGCACGGACTTACTTGCGCTATGGGATATGCCACACCGATCGGGCTCAACCGCGGCTACGGCGGGCCGCAGTTCTATTACGGTCTCGAACGGGCGATGGACACGGCGGCGCGCGAACTCGGCATCGACCCGTCCGAGATCCGCCGGATCAATTTCGTGCGCAAGGACGAGTTCCCCTACCAGGCGCCGGCCGGCTCGACGTATGACGCCGGCGACTACGAGCTCGGCCTCGCGCAGCTCCTCGCTGGTCACGCGGGTGTCGAGGATCTCCTCGAACGTGACGTTCGCGGAGTAGACGAGCACGGTGCCATCGACCGTGAAATGCTCATCAGACATCAGCCCCGCGTCGCGCGCGGCACGAACACTTGCCAGGCGCTGATCGAGAAGCGGTTGAAGAAGCCGAAGCGTCCGGCGTCGCCACAGTCCAAGTAATCGGTGCCGTCGAGCGCTAGCCCCTGGCCGACGTGTGACAGATGCGAGCCGTTCTGGCCGACGTATTTTTGCCGGCTCGTACTTGCCGGTCTTGTCGCGGGTGTTGCCGTCGAGGTGGTAGTGAGCGCTGCAAGCCGGTGCGGATGCTGACGGATGTCGCTGA
>JAAURZ010000033.1 GCA_012031955.1 Bacteroidia bacterium | reverse complement strand
AAGATCCGGACCTGCGCAAGCCAGAGCACGCACTTATCCGCATACAGATACAAGCCTCAAAAAAAACAGCCATTAACTGGAGCCGCATTAGCTAACCTGACCCATATTCGGTTTCTGATACGCATTAGGTTTAGCACCGGTCATTGTTTAACTTTGGTATAGAGCCTAATCTACATGAGACCAATACTTTTTGCAGGCTTGTTGCTTCTTTCAACAACCTCGCTGGCCCAGACTGGCAACTACTTTCTTTCAAGCTACCTCCCCGACAACGAGCGCTTTGATAATGTTTGCTATGACCAGGTACAGGACGAGCGTGGTGTTTTCTTTTTTCGCGACCAAAGCAGGTGTGCTTGAATTTGACGGCACCGACTGGCGAATGATACCCGGACAGGGCGCTATTTATGCGCTCGAAATTGACCCTGCTACAGGCACACTTTACTGGGGTGGGGCGAAAGGCTTCGGCAAGGTAGCCATCACAGGCAATGGCGTCCCCACGGTTCAGACGCTCTCGGATGAAAGCGTAAGGGACGTCTACCAGGCTTCTATCATAAAAGGCACCGCATACTTTCTCAACGATGAAGCGGTCTATCAGCTCAACGACAGCGAGGTCGTGTCCGTAATCAAGTCGAGCAACCTGACAGGCTCTTTCACCAGCCTTTTCGAACTCTTTGAAAGACCATACGTGAGCACCGACCAGTCTGGTGTGTACCGGGTGGATAATGGAAGCCTCGTAAATGAAACGCTAGGCCTGCCAGAGGGCAGTGACGTGATCTTCTGCGCCCGAAATGGAAGCAACTACCTGATTGGCACTTCCGACAACGAGCTGTTCAGAAGTACCGACGCCACATCTTTTAACCAGGTGAATTTGCGCGACCAGCAATACGCCGAAGCCAGCGTGGTGGTGAGCGCCGTGTGGGTGAATGCACAGTTGGTGGCGCTCGGTACACTGCGCGGAGGCGTTGTGTTTATTAATCCGAATACCGGTGCCACCAACGAGATTATCAATTATACGACCGGGCTGCCCGACAACGAAGTGTATAGCATCAGCACCGACAAAAATCAAAATGTATGGGTCGCCCACGACTATGGCTTCACCCGCATTGCACCCTACTTTCCGTTCAGATCCTTTAGTCACTACCCTGGGTTGCAGGGCAACTTGCTGTGTGCGCATTCTTTCAAAAAAAATGTTTACGTAGGCACATCCCTCGGTCTATTCAAACTTGAGAAGGAAGCCGACTATGAAGAAATCGTTTACTACGTCGACGTGGAGGTGCCCATAAAAGAAACATCTAAACCACTAACCGTTGATGTACAGCCTGCACCCGAACAGACGAAACCAGAACCGGAACCTGAAAAAAAAGAAAAAGGGCTTGTTCCGTTTTCTAAAAAGGAACCGTAATAAGACGGAAGAGGTTGCTGAACCGGCAGTTGCCAAACAAACACCCGACAGCGAACCGGCCGCAGCCAAGCCCGCACAGCCGCCGGCCGTGCGATACACCTATCGCAAAGAGAAACGCACCGAGAAAATATTGTTGTCTTCGCATTACGTATACAAGAAAGTAGCGGGCATCGAAGCAAAGGTTACCCAGTTGCTGGAGATGAACGGGAACCTTTATGCCGCCGGACTTGGAGGCATCTTCATGATAGATGACAGCGTATCAACGCCGATATTGGAAGAACCGATCCGTTTTGCATTCGGATCCGCTGTCGAAAACCTCATGATCACCTGCACCTACGGAGATGAAGTGCGTGTGCTCCACAACGAGGGTAACAATTGGAACCTGACACCGCTGCTTTCGGATCTCGACGATCAGATCGGATTCATCTTCAAGGGCGCACGAAATGAGCTCTGGCTATGTGGTCTCGACAAGGTGTATCGAATATCTGTGGACAGCCTTTCAATTTCCAACATCCAGACAATTGATATCGCCAACCCGAACTTCAACGAAATAGCCGGCGTGCAGACTGCGGAAACAGTGCTGGCTACCAGGGATGGCTTCTACAAATTTAATGAGGCAAATGCCACGTTCAGTAAAGTCGACAGCCTGGCGAAGCCCAAACTGTATTTCGCCAACGAAGGACACCTGTGGTACCGCGATGCCAGGAACTGGGACCTCATTGCCGGCACACCATCGACAACCAACCTGCAAATGCTAAATCTTGTAGGTGAATTGCGCTATATCGCCAGCGACTCGTCCGACGAAAATCTTTGGATCATCACCAACGGCAACGAGCTGTTCAAATTCTACGGGGAGAAAATGACAATTTACAACACCGGCTACCCGCTGTTTTTGAAACGAATCGTAAATGGCAGCGACGAAATAGCCGCGCGATCCAAAGTGAGCATTGAAGAGCAAAGCGCAATAAGCTTCGACGTGGTACAGCCACACTTTGCCGGGCAGATCATCGAATACAGATACATGCTTAAAGGAATAGACCAACAGTGGTCAGACTGGTCAATACTAAACCGGTCAATTTCCTTCCCGTTTCTTCCCGTGGGTCAATACACATTGACCGTGCAGTCGCGCGACATCTTCGGAAAAATCAGCGACATGGAGCCTGTCGTTATTTCAGTGAAGTCTTACTTTTGGCGGCAATCGTGGTTTTATGCCATGGAGTTCGCCGTGCTTTCCCTGCTGGTTCTCCTTTCGTTCAAGCTAAGCGTGAGATACCGGTTTGTGAGCCGCCTGCTATCCCTGTTGTCCATAATTCTCCTGATCGAGTTTATTCAAACGCTCCTGGGATCCACCTTCGTAACCAACGACAGTCCCATCATGAATTTCGTGATACAAGTAATTGTAGCATTCCTGGTGCTGCCCGTGGAAGGGTACCTGAGAAACGTGATGTTCAAGTCCATCGACTCAACCAGTAAAATGTACAAGATAGCGACCGACAAAAAGTCACGGGAAACGGTTGCTGCCAAGGAAGAACACCACGAATCCTAGCCTGCGCGTTCGTCATTTTCTTTTTTGCTAACTTCACAAAAAACAGACCTCCCATGAAAACGCAGACCCTTGCATTCGTTTGCCTTTTGGCTATTGCCACGGCATGTAATACCAAAAATGAAAACCTTGCGTCGTCAGTAATTGGAAACCCCGCAGAGGAAGGTTTTGACGAAGCGAATTCTGACCCCGCAGCCATCGAACTGGCCGACAGCATAATGGCGGCTATGGGCGGACGGGAAAATTGGAACAACACACGCTTCATCTCCTGGGAATTTTTCGGCAGAAGAAAACTTGTGTGGGACAAATGGGAAGGTCGCGTGCGCATAGAGTCGCCTGCCGACAGCACCATCTACCTCGTAAACGTAAATACCGGCGAAGGCAAAGTACAGGTAAAAGGTCACGAGCTTACCGAGGCGGATTCACTGGGCAAGATGCTGGAACGCGCCAAATCGATCTGGATCAACGACTCATATTGGCTGGTAATGCCTTTCAAGCTAAAGGACACGGGCGTTACGCTCAAGTATATGGGCGAAGACACCATCAGCACCGGCATGATGTGCAACGTACTACAGCTAACTTTTGACGATGTGGGCGACACACCCCAAAACAAGTACATGGTGTACGTCGACGTGAAAGACAACCTGGTAAAACAATGGTCTTACTTCCGCGAAGCAGCGCAGGACTCAAGTAACTTCACGCGACCCTGGGATAACTATAAGAAATACGGAAGCATACTCTTGTCGGCCGATCGCTCCGACAAAGGCGGGCCGGGCAATGTTGCTGTAGCGAACGAAATGCCCGACGAAACTTTTACCACGTTCTGAGTTGAGCCGTATCGTCATTTAAGTAAATTGACGGCTTCAATTCTCTTGCCTATGATACAACCCGATTTGGACCACGTGCCGCCCTTCTACAAGGGCTATGTCGATTGCGTAAAACACATGGACCTGTACGAAGCGCTGGAAAAATCCAGCACGGAAGCCCTCGCCCTGGTCAGTACGATTGCAGAAGACAAAGGTGAGTACAGGTATCAGCCGGACAAATGGAGCATCAAAGAGGTACTGTGCCATGTCATTGATGCCGAACGAATTTTCGCGTACCGTGCCCTGCGCTTCGCCCGGCAGGACAAGACGAACCTGCACAAGTTCGAAGAAAATGACTACGCGCCGCGCGCCAATGCGCATGCACGTTCGTTGTCGGCCATCGCTGGCGAACTGTCGAGGTTGCGCGCTTCCACACTCGACCTCTACAAAAGCTTCACGCCGGCCATGCTTGCTTACACCGGCAGCGCAAACAATACGGAAGTATCGGTGCTCAATCTTGGATTCATAATCGCGGGCCATGAAGCCCACCATTGTTCCATTCTGCAACAGCGTTACCTTTCATGAGGCGTGCGGCAAATTGGATGGCGCTCCTGCTGGGTGCGCTTGTGTTTGCCTCTTCGTGTTCGCCGGTGAGCCCTCGCATGCTAACGAAGCAACTTCGGGCTGCCGAGAAAAAATTTCAGGATCATACAGGCTTCATCCTTTATGACCTGGGAAAGAACAAGAATATAGTTACCTTCAACGACGCCAGGTATTTCACGCCCGCATCAAACACAAAAATATTCACCTTCTACACCGGCCTGAAACTGCTGGGCGACTCAGTGCCCGCGCTCAGGTATCGCATCAGCGGAGACTCATTGATCTTTGCCGGAACAGGCGACCCGTCATTCCTCTACAAGAACGTGTTCGACAACGGCCGCACGTACACGTTTTTGAAAGAGGCACGGCCCCATCTTTATTTTTCGCCATCTAATTTCTATGCACCCAGGTTTGGGCCCGGCTGGTCGTGGGATGATTACAATTCCGCTTACTCGTCAGAACGATCAGGACTGCCGATATATGGAAACTTTGCTACCATTAAGCAGGAAGGCGGCGGCCTCACTGTAATGCCACCCGTATTTGCCGATAGCATAAGGCAGCAGATGCAGGGTAAACGCCAAGACCTGGTCAGACACGAATCGCGAAACATTTTCGATCTGGTGTCCGGACCAAAGCACTTGAACGATGAGTGGAACATTCCCTTAAAGCTAAACGCCAACCTCATAGCCGGCCTGCTCGCCGACACACTGCAACGCCTTGTTCAAATAGTGCCATTGCAAGACAGCCTCCCTAACATACTATACAGCGTACCTGCCGACAGCATCTACAAGGTGATGATGCAGGAAAGCGACAACTTTATCGCCGAACAAATTCTGCTGATGTGCGCCGGCATGCTTGCCGACTCGCTCGATACCAACATTGCCATCAACTATGCGAAAGAAAATCTGCTTGCAGATCTGCCCGACGAACCCGTTTGGGTAGACGGCTCCGGCCTTTCGCGCTACAATCTGTTCACGCCGCGCTCAATTGTCGCCCTGTGGAAGAAGGTCTACCAGGCCGTGCCGCGCGAAAGACTTTTTCAACTGCTGGCCATCGGCGGTATAGCGGGCACCATCAAAAGTTCATACAAAGCCGACAAGCCCTACATCTTCGGCAAAACAGGTACACTTAGCAACAACCATTGTCTCAGCGGCTTTTTAGTGACGAAAAGCGGAAAGACGTTGATCTTTTCGTTCATGAATAATAACTATACAGCACCGACGCGCGAAATACGCGCCAACATGGAGTCGCTCTTATGGAGCATCTACCAACACTACTGAACCCTTTATGACACGAAGCCGAATATTTGTCTGCATACTGATGGCATTAGCCTGCACAAAAGCACGCGCCCAGCAACGCGACAGCCTCGACATTAAAATAGGACAAATGATCCTGATCGGATTTCCAAAAGCTGAAGTCGACCCGATCGTGCTTGAAGAGATCCGCCAGGGAAAAGTCGGGTCGATTATCATTTTCGAAAAGAACATTCCTGTAAAGAATTCCTTCGCGGCGTTGAAGAAGATCACCTGGACGTACCAGCATGCCGCACCGATCCCCATTTTCATTGCAATCGACCAGGAAGGTGGCAGGGTAAACAGGTTGAAACCCAAATACGGATTCACCAACTCAATTACAGCAGAGGCAATGGGCAAAGCCGGAACACTGGACTCAGTGCAATTCTACGCCGAAGCCACGGCTGCTACACTTGGCGGCCTTGGCATCAATGTAAACTTCGCGCCGGTGGTCGATGTGAATGTCAATCCGCAGAACCCTGTAATCGCGCGACACGGTCGCTCGTTTTCTGCAAATGAAGACAGCGTCACGCTTCTTGCCAAGGAGTTTATTGAGCAGCATCACAAATACAATGTGCTCACTTCGCTCAAACATTTTCCCGGACACGGCAGCTCCAAAGACGACACCCACCTTGGAATCGCAGATGTTACCAACACCTGGCAACGCCGCGAACTTACACCCTACGCGAAGCTGATTGAAGAAGGCTATGCCGACGCGGTGATGACGAGCCACATTGTAAACAAAAAGCTCGACCCCGACGGCCACCCCGGTACACTCTCGGACAACATACTCACCGGCATCCTCCGCAAGGAACTCCATTTCGACGGTGTCATATTTTCCGACGACATGCAAATGCATGCCATTACCAAACACTATGGACTGGAGGATGCCATACGGCTTGCAATTCTTGCCGGCGTCGACATTATGACCTTCTCCAACAACATCAGCGGCTCCGACAACCGCACCGTGGACGTAGTGCACAAGATCATAAAAGAGTACGTGAAGAAAGGCGAGATCAGCGAAGAACGAATCGATGAATCGTACCGACGCATCATGAAGGTGAAGCACAAGCTGTTCGACAATACGGATTACAAGGCGGAGGCCCAACGCCTTCAGCAGCAACTTGTGCAACAGGAGAAATACGCTCGCGAAGCCGCACAGCGCGCGCAAGCGTTGTATGAGCAAACAAAAGCCGAATATGAGGCTGAAAAGGCAAAACAGGAGGGAGGCAAGAAAAAGAAGAAGAAGAAAGACTAACACGGTGTGTCCATTAAAATCAATTATTAATACATGAGAGCAAGAATCGTTGTTGTAGCCATGGCATTGCTGGTGGTCGTGTCGATGGCCTACGGTTATTCTCAGCGCAAGCGCGCCGAAAAACTGCAAGTCCACGTAGCCAAACTGGAACAGCAAACAGAACTGATGCGCAAGGAAGCCGAGACTGCAAAAATGGAAGCCGAACGCCAGCGCGAAATGGCCGAGGCATCGCGCAGGATCGTGGAAGCTACCAACAGGGAATTAGAAGCGACACTCGCCGAATTGCATCGTAAATCCTCGAAGAAATAATATTGGATCCCTTTGTCATACATCGCGCCTCCGCACCTGGGCCCATCGTGGTGAGCGTACCACATTGCGGCACCGAATTTCCCGGGGAGATTAAAGGAGCATACAAACCGCACCTGCGCAACCAACCCGACGATACCGACTGGTTCGTCGATCGGCTATATGACTTTGCACCTGCTATGGGCATGACCATGATATCGGCACGCTACAGCCGTTGGGTGATCGACATAAACCGCGACCGCCAGGGCAAACCGCTGTACCACGACGGCAGAATTATAACGGCATTATGCCCAACAACTACATTCCTGGGCGAGCCGCTCTACCTCGACGAAGACACGAGGTTGCCGCCACGGAAGTGGACCGGAGAATTGAACATTATTACCAGCCCTACCACAGCAAAGTGCAACAGTTGCTCGACGAAGTGAAAGCAACCCACGGCGTTGTCCTGCTCTGGGATTGCCACTCTATACGCAGCGTGGTGCCCACGATTCAGCCTGATGCTTTTCCCGATATGATTCTGGGAAGCGCCGACCAACAATCGGCGGCACCGGCCCTCATCGACACTGCATTAAGTGTGCTGCGCAGCGGACCCCACCAAGTCAACCACAACCACCCCTTCAAAGGTGGTTCCATCACGCGCACATTCGGGCAGCCGGCGCACCGGCAGCACGCACTGCAACTCGAGATGTGCAAGACGCACTACATGGACGACGCAGAAATCAATTACGACAAGCCGCGCGCGGACAAGATGAGGTCGCTGCTGAAAAAAACATTCGGAGCCCTGCTTGATAAGTTGTCGACCATGCAATAGCTTGTCCGAAAATCTTTACTACTTGAACCCGCTTCAGTATTATCGCTTCAAGGGGCTGTGGCAGAAGACAGGCTGGTTGAGTCCCGCCTTTGTCGGTGCAGACACGCAAGGTATCGTTCAATATATTTCCGCAACACCGCCCGATCAGCCGGTGGCCGTCGAGGCGATTCAAGGTTTCGCATTGCCGGGATTTCAAAACACACACTCCCACGCTTTTCAATACGCAATGGCAGGGCTCGCCGAAACACATCCTTCCAATATGTACGACGACTTTTGGACCTGGCGGGAAGTGATGTACGAATGCGCGCTGCTGTTCGATCCCGACGAGTACGAAAGTGTGGCAACAATGCTTTAC
Source organism: Bacteroidia bacterium (assembly GCA_012031955.1). The sequence goes on along the minus strand of JAAURZ010000033.1, from coordinate 2,628 downwards.
GCAGAAATGCTACGACATGGATACACCCACGTGGCGGAGTTTCACTACCTGCATCACGATAAGAACGGGAAGCCTTATAACAACCTGGCCGAAATGGGCGAACGATTGGTGGCGGCCGCTGCCACCGCAGGTATCAACATCACCCTCGTACCGGTGTTCTATCAGAAGGGAGGCTTCAACACCGAGCCCCAACCACGACAACGTCGCTTTATTTCCAAAACAGTCGACGACTATCTTCAACTGCTCGACGACAGCGCGCACGCTGTGGCATCGCATTCGCACGCGCACCTGGCGTTCAGCGTTCATTCTTTGCGAGCAGCAGACCCGGACCAGCTCATTCAAACCGTAGCGAACGGCCCGGCGACAATACCTTTTCACATACACGTAGCCGAACAGAAAAAAGAAGTTGCCGACTGCCTGCACGCCTGGGGAAGCCGCCCCATGCAATGGGTGCTGGACAACCTGCCTGTTAACGACCGCTTCCACCTCGTGCACTCCACGCACCTCGACGACGAAGAGGTGAAGCGGCTCGCCGCAACCAAGGCAAGCGTCGTGCTGTGCCCGTCAACCGAGGGAAATCTTGGCGATGGCTTTTTTCGCATGAAAGAGTTTGTGCAAAGCGGCGGCCGTTGGTCGATAGGCACCGACAGCCACATTGGACTGAATCCATTGGAAGAACTTCGCATGATCGACTATCGCCAACGCCTTGTTACCAACTTGCGCAATCCGCTGGGCGAAAACGCAGCGTCGTTACTCGTGAACGAGAGCATAGCCACCGGCCGCAAAGCAATGGGCCTGTCCTGGAACAACCACTTTGCAGTCGGCCAGCCGCTCGACGCACTTGTACTCGATGCCCACGCGCCGCTCTTGCAAGGCAGCCTGCCTACACTGCTGCCCGCCATTGTATATTCTTCCGATCCGTCGCACTACTACGGCACACTCGTGAACGGCCAGTGGAAAGTCCGCGCGCAGCAACATCCGCTGCAAGAGAAATTGGAGAAGGAATTTGCAAAAACAGTGAACGCATTAAGGACAAAAGCTTGACAACCGTTATAAGACCCATAACCGCAGCCGACGATGCAGCCATAGCTGGCATTATACGAACGGTGATGCCCGAGTTTGGCGCCGGCGGCCAGGGTTTCGCCATCCACGACAACGAAGTCGATCGCATGTATGAGGCATACCGGCAGCCTCGTTGCGCATACCTCGTGTGCGAACACGACGGTCAGGTGCTGGGCGGTGGCGGAGTGGCCCCATTGCAAGACGGCAACCCCGATACCTGCGAGCTGAAGAAAATGTACTTCCTTCCGCAAGCCCGGGGCAAGGGCCTGGGCCAGACACTGCTTTCACATTGCCTGCTCGCCGCCCGCGATTTCGGTTTCACTAGTTGCTACCTGGAAACATTCAACACCATGGTGCAGGCAATGAAACTGTACGAACGAAACGGGTTTAAAAGAATACCCGGACCAATGGGCAACACAGGACATTTTGCCTGCGACGTTTTTTACCGCTTAACACTTTAGGCCCCGAAGGCATCAATAGAAAATGGCTAGCTTTAGGAGCAAACGAAAACGGATGTGGCGTCTCCTGGTAAAGCAGCCCAACGAATGGCGGACCATCGACCCAGCAACTACGCACAAAATTTTGAAATTGATAAAAGGATGAAAATAGTAACATTGACAGTGTTGTTGGCGGCATCGTGGGCGAGCCACGCGCAAACACGGGTGAGCCCGGTCATCAAAACAACCGGAGCCATTTATGATATTCCGTTTGCCGAAGAAAGGCCCGATCCCGAAATGGACTACAAGATCGTGATTGACGTAAACTCGGGCTCACCAAAACCACGCATGCTCAACCCAGCGCTTGAGCGTGTGGCACGACTAATTAACCTTCATGCAGTGGGCGGCGTGAAGCGCGAAAACCTGCATGTGGTTGCAGTAATTCATTCGGATGCAACCTACACCATCATGAACAACGAAGCCTACAAGGCCAGGTTCGATACCGACAACCCCAACCTCGCGCTGGTGGAGGAACTACTGCAAAATGACGTGAAGATTTTTGTGTGTGGCCAGTCGCTTATCGGCAGGGAGGTAGATCACCGCACATTGATACCCGGTGTAACCATCGCATTGTCGATGCTTACAACCGTTACAACCTATCAACTCAACGGTTACGCCGTGCTGGAATTTTAATCCTTAAAATATGTCACGAAGAAAATTTCTCAAACAATCGCTTACGGTGGCGGCAGCCACCACTACCGGGTTTGCATGGGCGCAGCAAAAGAAGGTAGGTGAATACTATGAACTGCGTATTTACGAAGTGCGAAACAAAGGACTGATGGATGAGTACCTTTCCAAAGCGTTCATACCCGCACTCAATCGTGCCGGGGTTAAAGCAGTGGGCGCTTTTACAGAACTGGGCAAGGCCGAGCCCATCAAACTGTATGTACTCATCGCCTACCCTTCGCTGGCCGCCGTGGAAGAAATTCAGCAGAAGGTTATCGACGACAAGGCCTATGCGGAGGCGAGTAAGAACTACGACGCGGTGCCTGCCGACAGCCCAGTATACTGGCGATGCAGCACGTCGTTCATGAAAGCGTTTGAGGATTTTCCGCAGATGGTAGTGCCA
>JAAURZ010000032.1 GCA_012031955.1 Bacteroidia bacterium | reverse complement strand
TTGATTTTTAAACGTGATACGCTAAGTTAAAACATGATTTCTTCTGTCGGATACTTATACTGGCTCGATTTTACCTGATGCGCCAACGACATCAGGATGGTAAGCGCGCCCACCCTGCCTATGAACATGACGAACACCAGCACAATCTTGCTTGCCCCTGTAAGGCCAGCCGTAATGCCCAGCGTAAGCCCGACGGTACTGAATGCGGAAAATACTTCAAACGCGATTTTATCAACCCTTTCTCGCCATCATTGAGCGCGATAATCAGCACCGCCAAACCCAAAATAATAAGCGAGGTGAGTATCACCGCAAAGGCGCGATTGATTGAGTTTTCTGACACCTGCGTGCGAAATATTTCTGTCCGCGTTTTGCCCTGTATAATGCTTCCGAGGTTGAGCAGGGCAACGGCAGCAGTAGTCGTTTTGATTCCGCCGCCGGTCGATCCCGGCGATGCGCCGATCCACATCAGCAGCAGGTAGATCATAACCGTCGGAAGGGTAAGTGCCGACAGGTCGACCGTGTTGAAGCCCGCCGTGCGCGGTGTAACGGAACCAAAAAACGCAGCGACGATCTTGCCCCACAGTGTAGGGTGTTGATTGAGACTGGCGTGTTGCTCAAAGAATAGATAAGTGACAAAGCCAGCTACCAGCAGGACGAAACTTGTGGCCAGCGCCAGCTTGGAGTTTACACTGATGATGTGTGTGCGTACCGGCAGCGTTGGCTCGCGCATTACCCGGCGCAGCATGTTGTGTACGTGAATGCGTATGAGCGTGAACAGGTTGAATACGATGGGAAAACCCATGCCGCCGAGAATGATAAGTACAGCAATAATGAGGTGTATCGAATAGTTGAAACGGACGGGGGCTTCATACAAACCGTTGGTGAGCGTGGAAAATCCGGCGTTGCAAAACGCGGAGACCGAATGGAAGAGCGAAAAGAACCAGCGCTGCAATCCCGAAGTGAACATCTCCGGCCCGACAGCCCACTGAATGAGCAGCATGCCCACTATTTCGAAAAAGATGGTGACCAGCAGGATACGCGAAACAAGTTGGATTACATTGCCGATACGCTTGTTGTTCATAATGTTTTTCAGCGCGATCTGACTTTGAAAGGACGCCGTGCCGGCTGCGAGGTAGCTAAGTACAGCGGTGAAGGTCATGATGCCGAGGCGCCGATCTGGATGAGGCCAAGCAAAATGATCTTGCCCATGGTGGTGAAGGCCGTGGCCGTGTCAACCACAATGAGGCCCGTTACGCATACGGCACTTGCAGAGGTGAACAGCGCGTTGATGGGGGAAATGCCGCTTACGGTGGCGTTAGGCAGCAGCAACAGCAGCATGCCGATGAGAATGATCAGCGCAAAGCTAAGCACAAACATAAATGCCGGGTTGAAACTGCGGTAAATGAAACGCAGCAGGTTACTCACTTCGGTAATGAATATGAACACCACGCCCCCGTACAAGAGCAGTTTTTTCCAAAGAAAATCGCCGTTGCGCTGTGGCACCGTGTAGGCCACATCGCGCGCGAACTGGTGAAGAAAAAATATGACTATCAAGATAAAGAGACTGAACGCGTGCGCCGACAGCTTACGCGGCTCGGCCCATTCTGAAATGAACCGCGATACGATCAGCAACTTTGTGACATAAAGGCAAATAATCAGCGACTTGAACAAAGTACCCTCATGGCTGTAGAATTCGTGAAAGCCGACATCGTAGATAATCATGCTGAGGGCAACGAGGGTGGCGAGCGGCACCAGCGTATCGCTTGCTTTGAAAATAGCCCGTAAAGCCTGCACCAGCCAGAACTTCGCATTGTTGACAACACGTTCGTTGAGGCGTCGCTTCAGTGTGACTATTATCCTGTATATCTTCCGGTAGTACCTGGTGAGCTTCATTCAAAGAGTCCGGCACGCATTGCGCCCGCATTTAGGGTAAGCGATAAATATGGCGTTCAGAATTTATTGCTGCAACAATAACAGCAGTTTTTCCAATTCCAGCGTGTTTTGCGGAGAGTTGATGTTATCGACAATGTTTTGCTTTTCACGGGCCGTCAGTCGCCAGCTTAGCGAGGCCCGCGCGTTGTTCTGTCGGATGCTGTCCATTTTTTGAAGAATTTCCACATATCCCTCAGCCTGGTACTGCAAATCAACACGGTCTATCGCCCCGTCAAACCAGTACTTGGCGTGGCCGATGAGCAGGTCGCTGTTGATGTCCTGAAAATTTTCGAAGTTGTTGTACACGCTGCTGATCGGCTGCGTAAAATTGTCGACGAGGGTTTGTCCCCCCGGTGGCTGTTATTTTGTTGAGCTTGGGCGAATCGCGTATGGACACGAAGATGACACCCTGACGTGTTTTCGGCAATCCATTCACGAAAGGCAAAGAGAAAGCGCACGGCGTCGGTTACGCCAAAGTTGTCGGAGATGCCGGCGTCCATGATATTGATCGGCGGCTCGGTGGGCAGCGTGGTGTTGGGAGTAATGTAGGGGAACGTGGCACTCATGCGCAGCGCCGAAAGAAAACGCAAGTCCTCTGCGCCCTGGTCTGCGAACAGCCTGTGGAAGTCGAACCCGCTCACTTTGGGCGAAGGGTAACGACTCAGACTCAACACATCGCAGTTCATGTACGAGACCGGCCCCGAGCCAATGTATAGTTTCCTGCCGTCGTTTACCACAGTGGGTGTGAGTATCATGGTCGGTATCATGGCCTTGTGTTCCGGCTCGCGGTAGGCCACAATAGGTTTGTCCATATACCCTTCGGTGATCCCGTTCAATTGCTCTTCAAAAGTGTAGCCGCGATCGCGCACGTACAGGTTGCCGGCGTACTCAAACTTGGTGAAGCCGACAAACAGGTCGTTGGCGATCAAGCTGAAGATAAGCGGATTCAGGTTGTCGGTAGAGATCTTCACCAGGTGGCTTGGCGAATAGGGCCGCACATTTTCGCCCTGCTGTTCACGCAACATCAGTTCTCTGAAATAGCTGGCGCCGATAAGTCCGCCGGAGGCGCCGGTAATGAGTACCGCGTTCTTCATGAATGCACCCCCGGTAAGGCTGTCGGCGCGTTGTAATGCCGACAGCGTCCAGAGGGCGGCGCGTTTGCCGCCACCGCTGGCGCAGACGAAGATGAGTTTCGGTTTTTTGTTGCCGTCAAATTTGGCCCGCCAGTTTACCAGCGTGCCGAGCATGGCCTCGCGGTCGGCCTCAATAGCCGCACTGTCGTTGAGTTGGCGTAGTTTTTCTACAGAATATTCCGCGGGAGACTGCTGGTAGTCAAGGCCGAATGCTTCGTAGCGCTTGGTAAAAAATCTTCGCCCACCAGGTGGTTGAGCACGAGAAACAAAATGAGGGCCGTTGTAGCGGACCAACCACCGAACCAGTACGAAAAGGCGCCGGCCATCATCACGAAAATGGTCAGGAAGATGATGAAGCTGGCAGCCGCCGGCAACTGAAAGGCAGGGAAGTCCTTGAAGATGCCAAGCACCACCACCAGTGCAAAAATGAAAAGCTCGATCACCACCAGGTTGAAATGGTTTTGGTCGAACACCTGAACGACGGTTGCTTTATCGTAAAAAGTGTCCTCCTCCACCCGGCGCACGCGCAGGTTGAAATCAATGTAATTGTCCACCCGTACCTGGCGCTTGCGGGCGATGTCGAGCTTGCGCATGGCGCTTGCGCGAGTTACCTGTACGCTTTGTTTGATCTTCTCATCGATTCTGCAGACCACGTACTTGAAGATGTCTTTATTGGTGAGCCAGAAGTAGATAAAAAATATCAGCGTCATCAACAGGTAGCCCGTCATGAGCCCGGTGAGGTTGATAGCGAGCACGCGGTTGGAGGAATATTGGTTGTTGATTTGAAACCCGATGATCTCGTATATGTACATGCTCATGAAGAGCAGCGGTATGAGACTGTTGTTGAGCGCGAATTTCGTGAAGGGCCGTGCCAGCGTACCCACGAAAGAAAAACGGTGGCCATCGGTGATGTAGCACGTGATGTGAAACGCCATGGCGAACCCCGCGCACGTGATGCCTATGATAAAAAAACTGGTGAAGCTGACTTTATTCAGGTACTCCGGATCGAGAAAGAGGTAGGGGATGCCCAGGTATTTGCCAAATGCGCCGGTTATCATGGCAAAAGGATAACCCAGCAAACAATGAGCACATGATTACGCTTAAAGTTGTTAAGCGTCAGTTGAACCGGGAAAGAGTACCAGATAGACGGAAGTAAAAAGTAGAGCCTTCGCATAGAGATTATGCTTTAAGTTAGCGCTTTTCCTTCACCGTTGAAATACGTCGACCTACTTATTCTTATCGCTGCTATTGGCAGCAACTGTCAGTGCAATTTGGTTTATTGCAACCGCAAGCACCATGAAGACCTTTTCGATCTACCGAAGTTCCGCCGGCTCGGGTAAAACGCGCACGCTGGCCAAGGAATACCTCAAGATGGCTTTGCGCAACCGCGTACAGGACTTCCGCCACATCCTCGCGGTCACGTTCACCAACAAGGCCACGCAGGAGATGAAGGACCGTATTCTGGAGTACGTGGATCAGTTTGCTAAAGGAGAGCCCAGCGACCTTGCCTCCGAGCTTTGCGAAGAGCTTGCCCTCGATCCCTCCACCTTTCAACAAAGAGCGGAAGCGCTGCGCAGCGAAATACTCCACCACTATGCGCAGTTTTCCATCAGCACCATCGACGCATTTTTCAAAAAGTGATCCGCTCCTTCACACGCGAGTCGGGCATCATCGGCGACTACCGGCTGGAGGTGGAACATGAAAATGTAATGGAGGAGGTGATCGACAACCTCATCGACGAGTTGGGCGCCAACAACGAGATCACCGACTGGGTGGTGGAGTTTGCCCGCGAGAACCTCGAAAACGAACGAGCCTGGGACGTACGTGATGCACTGCTCAATTTCTCCAAAGAAATATTCCGCGAAGAGTTTAAAGCTATTGAAGAGCTGGTGCTCCGGACAACCTCCGACCGCGAGTTTTTCCGAAATTTCAGAAAGCAACTCTGGCAACAACGAAACGATTTTTTCACACAAATCAATGGTCCGGCCGAAAGCGCACTTCACATCCTCAGCAAAGTAAGCTGGGACGCCAACGACATCTATTACGGCAGAAACTCCGGACTCTTCTCTTTTTTTGAAGCCTTTGCCGGCGAAAGGGACCTCACCAAACTCAAGGTTAGCGACCGGGTAAGAAATGACTTTGTCATCCCTGAAAAGTGGCCCGGCAAAAAGACAATCCACGCCAGAGACATTGTGGCCGTGGCACGCGAGCAGTTGGTTCCCATCGTCGAAGAACTCATACAAGTTTTCGACACGCAATACGAGGCAGCCGTCAGTGCCGACGCTGTGCTGAAAAATATGTACGTGTTCGGACTCATCACTGATATTTCGCGTAAGCTGAAAGAATACAAAGACGACAACAACCTGATGCTGCTGGCCGACGCTCCTAAATTTCTCAACGGCGTGATACAAGACAGCGACACGCCTTTTATATACGAGAAAGTAGGATCTTTTTACCGGAATTTCCTCATCGACGAGTTTCAGGACACTTCGGGACTGCAATGGAAAATTTTCTACCCCTGCTCACCAACAGTCTCGATCAGGGCTACCAGAGCCTGGTAGTGGGCGATGTGAAGCAGGCCATCTACCGCTGGCGTGGTGGCGATCTGTCGCTACTGCAGCAGGAAGTAGAACAGCATATCGGCATATCCCGCGTCGATGTGAAGGAACTCAACAGCAACTACCGCAGCAGCAAGCACATTGTCGAATTCAACAACCAGGTGTTCGAATCGGCGGCCCTGAAGGTGGCGGCCGATACCGGGGTGGCTATGCCGCAACAGGCCTATGGCGATGTCGCGCAGCATGTGTCCAAAGCAGACGATGGTTTTGTGGAAGTCTCTTTCATCGAAGAGGAGATCGTGGATGGCGCGCCTGTAATACCCTGGAAGGAAGAGTCGCTCGACAGGCTGGCCATGTACGTCGACAAACTCCAGTTGGCCGGCGTTCCGCTGAAGGACATCGCGATACTGGTGCGCAAGAATGAAGACGGGCAGCAAATAGTCAACTACTTGCTGGCGCACAAGAACTCGGCCAAGGCGAACCCGCAGTGCCGCTACGACGTGGTGTCGAACGAGTCGCTGCGCCTCGACGGCGCGGCTTCCGTGAACCTGTTGCTCGGCGCGCTCCAGTACCTGCACAATCCTGACGACGCCATCGCGCGCGCGCAGCTTGGCTACGAGTTCGCCAAATTGCATGAGCCCGATCGCGTGCTCACCGAGGTATTCACAGTTACCGAGCAGACTTTCTTTGAACACCGGTTGCCCGCAGCTTTCGCCAAAGAAAAAATGAGCCTGAAGAAGCTGCCACTCTATGAGCTTACCGAAACCCTGATCGAGATTTTTCGACTGGGCGAGCAAACGGGCGAGCTGTCGTACCTGCAGGCGTTCCAGGACGTGGTGCTGGAATTTTACAGCCGCGAGCGAAATGACCTCGGTGCGTTTCTTGAATGGTGGCAATTGAATAAGCGAAAAAAATCCATACAGGTGTCGGGCGAAGTAGACGCCATACAAATACTCACTATTCATAAGTCGAAGGGTTTGCAGTTCCGCTACGTGATTGTTCCGTTTTGTTCCTGGAGCATGGATCACGAAGCGTGGCAGGCCCCCAACTTGTGGGTCGCCAGCGAGACGCTTCCGTTCAACGACGCGGGCTTCGTGCCGGTAAAGTATGGAAACGTGTTGGAGAAATCGGTATTCCGGCAGTACTACGAGGAAGAACGCACGCGAACGTTTCCTCGACAACCTCAAACCTCTTGTACGTGGCATTTACCCGCGCCGAAAAAGGACTGATGGTGATGGCACCGCACCCGAAAGTGAAGAACGCCAGGAACTCGGCAGGCGGGTTACTGCACGACGCCATCAAGAGCGCGATTCAACTGCAGCAGCACTTCAATGAGACGTTGCAGCAGTGGAGGAATGGAACCTGGCCGGTAAACTACACAACAGAACGGCCGGCCTCCGCCACGCTGTCGCTGCGGCAATACACCGCCGCGCGCTGGCGCGACAAGCTTGTGATCCGCCGGTCGGCGCCCGGCTTCTTCGACGGTGCGCCAGACGAAAAGCGCACCCGCATATCGTACGGCATTCACCTGCACACCATTCTCGCCAGGATCACCTACCGCGATGACGTGGCGGCAAGTCTTGAAAAAATGGTTTTTGAAGGACTCATTACAGAGCAAGAAAAGGGGGAGGTGTTCGGTCAGTTGCAACAGCTATTGGAACATCCAATAGTCGGTCCGTGGTTTGAACCGGGTTGGGAAGTGCGCACCGAAGTGCCCATACTGTTGCCGGGCGGCGAAGAAAACCGCATCGACCGGTTGTTGCTGAAGGGCAGGCAGGCGGTCGTAATTGACTTCAAGACCGGCTCTCCTGCAAAAGCAGATCAGCGCCAGGTGGTTGCCTACATGGACGTGCTCCGGCAGATGAACTTTTCAGAGGTGAAGGGCTACCTGCTCTACATCAGCACAGGCGAAGTGGTGCCAGTGCCTCCAGGCCGTCCGAAAGTGTCGCGTCAGAGAGACGCGAGCCAATTGGGATTAGATTTTTAGACCGTGAAAACATTTCTCCAGGAAATAGCAGAACGACTCATCAGGGACTACCCCGCGATACACGAGGTAACGTTGGTGTTTCCCAACCGGCGCGCTATTTTATATTTCAGAAAACACCTGGCTGAGTTATTGTCGAAACCGGTGTTTGCGCCACGTATGGTCACCATCGAAGGGTTCATCGGTGCGCATACCACGCTGGTAGTTCCCGACAAGCTTGAGTTGGTGCACCGCCTTTACAAAGTGTACCAGCAACATCTGCCTCCACAAGACAGCCAGGAACCCTTCGATCAGTTTTTCTTCTGGGGCGACATGCTGCTGCGCGACTTCGACGAAACCGATCGCTACATGGTAAATGCCGAGATGATGTTCAAGGACCTCAGCCATCAAAAGGAACTTGATGCCAGTTTCGATTTTCTGACCGCAGAGCAATTGGAGTTCTTGAAAACATTTTGGAGTTCGTTCGAAGTCTCCGTATCCGAGCACAAGAAAAATTCCTGCAAGTGTGGCGCTCGTTGTTTTCCATCTACAGCAGCTTCAACCAAAGCCTCGGGCGCGACGGCCTTGCCTACGAGGGTGCGCAACACGCGGCGGTGGCGCGCGGACTGGCAGACGGAACGACAAAGACTTTCGAGCAGCACACGCACCTATTCGTCGGTTTCAATGCGCTTACGAAAGCGGAGGAGACGATCATCTCGTGCTATGTTGAGCGGGCCAAAGCGCGGGTGTTTTGGGATATGGACGCCTATTACGTGAACAACCATGCACAGGAGGCAGGAAAATTCTTCAGAGAATATCAGCGGCACACGGTGTTGGGCACCACGTTCGCCGATGACGTGCCTGCTAACTTTCAGTCTTCAACCAATACGCCCGAAGACGGGCGTAAAATCAAACTATTTGGCGCATCGCAGCCGGTGGGCCAGGCCAAACTCATGGCGCAGGTATTGGAAGAGCAGTTGCAGCAGGGAATGAACCCCGAAGAAACCCTTATCGTGCTTCCCGACGAAAAGCTGTTGCTGCCGGTACTGCATGGGCTCTCCGGCCGTGTGGAAAAACTCAACATCACAATGGGATTTCCGCTTCACATTACACCACTGTTTAACCTGGTGGAACTGGTGATTGAAACGCACATCAACAAGCGCGAAGATCACTTCAACCACCGGCAGGTGGTGGCCGTGCTCAGTCACCCTTACCTGATGGCTGCCGACACGTCCGCCGCCAACGCGAAGCGGAAGGAAATACTCAAATTCAACTGGGTGCATATTCCCGAGTCATTCCTGGCAACCGAGTGCGAACTTCACCGGCTGATTTTTCGCGCCGACCTGGCCGGCAAGAGCGTTGTGGACTATCTGCAGGATATCGTGATGGCGATCGGCGCGCTGCCCTCCATTACAGAGTTCGACCAGGAGTATGCCTACCAGTTCTACACGTTCTTCAACCGCATCAGGCAAGTGATCGAGACTAAAACGGGTGAAGCACATACGAAGCAGTCGTTCAAGTCCTTCCTTCGGTTGTTCCGTCAACTGGTCCGCAGCCACAAGATCCCGTTCACAGGCGAGCCGTTGCGCGGCCTTCAGATAATGGGTGTGCTTGAAACGCGTAACCTCGATTTCAAAAATGTGTTTGTGCTTTCGCTCAACGAAGGTGCATTCCCCACGTTTGGTGGCAAGGGCTCATACATACCATTCAACATCCGCAAAGCGTACGGCCTGCCCACCGTCGAGCACCAGGACGCAATCTACGCGTACTTGTTTTATCGTGTGTTGCAGCGTGCCGACAACGTGCACTTGTTTTATAATTCAGAAACAGACGTGCTCGGCCAGGGCGAAATGAGCCGTTATCTGCAGCAGTTGATCTATGAGAGTGGGATACATGTGGAGAGACAGGTGCTGCACAACCCTGTGCAGCCGCACATGGTGAAGCCGATTACCGTAGAAAAAGATCAGCGCGTCTACGACCAACTGGCCCGCCATTGCGCCGGCCACGCGCAGTTGAAAGCACTATCGCCCAGCGCCCTGAATGACTACATCGATTGTCGGCTGAAGTTTTACTTTCGCCACCTGGCCAGAATCAAGGAAGCCGAGAGGTGGAAGAAGACCTCGACGCGCGCGTGCTCGGCAACTTCGTGCACATGGTCATGGAGCGTTACTACAAAGGGATCATCGCGGCCAAAGGCAACGGCCACATTGAGCCCGCAGATTTAGAGAAACCTTTGCCGGTGGTACTGCGAATTGTCGACGACGTTTTCAGGGAAACATACCGGCTCGATGTGAGCAAGCCGGTGGCGTACGCGGGCCAGCGCCTCGTGGTAAGAGAGATTGTGCTGCGATTTGCCGAGCGCATCCTCGCCATGGACAGAAGCTATGCGCCCTTCTCCATCGAAGCGCTGGAGCACCGCGGCATGACGCATACATTCAAGCTGAAGGCTGACGGTAGCCCGGAGGTGGTGGTGGGCGGCATCATCGACCGCGCCGACATGAAGGGAGATGTGGTGCGCGTGATCGACTACAAAACGGGTAAAGACCGTATCGACATCAAGAACGATGTTCATGAACTTTTTAAACGTGATACGGATCGCAACAAGGCGGCATTCCAGACTTTGCTCTATGCCTTCCTTTACAAAATGAACGCGCGCACCGATGGTCTGAAAGTGATACCGGGATTGATGAACCGCATTAACCTGTTCGACGACAACTACACGTTCGGGCTTACGCTTAACAACAAACCGCTGGGCGATGTAGACCCGTTGATAAGAGACTTTCTTGATAATCTCGTAAGCACACTCGAAGAATTGTTTGACAAACGGGTGCCGTTTGATCAAACAACCAATGTGAGCACTTGCAGGCTGTGTTCGTACCAGGCGCTCTGCTACCGGTAGCGGCTATTCAAGGCCGATCATCATGAACGCACCCCAGAAGATGGGGTCTGCGTACTCCGTCCGCAACTCCTTTTTCGCATCCACAAAGCTGTTGCGCAGGTTGCCGCTGTTCATCCACTTTTGGTAGAACTTGAGCATCAGTTTTTGCGTCGCTTCGTCGTCTACTTTAAACAGCGATACAATAAGTACTTTGGCGCCGGCAACCAGAAAGGCCTTCGTAAAACCTTCCACCCCCTCGCCATAGTCAACATCGCCAAGGCCAAGTTCGCATGCGCTGAGCACTACCAGGTCCGTCTTGTCGAGGTTGAGGCTCATGGCTTCATAGGCTGTCAGAATGCCATTTTCGATATTGTAATTCACGTTGGTTTTTGCGAGCACGTCGCCTGCACCACGCAACAACAGCCCCGAGCGCAGCAGCGGCGTTTGCGCCATCACCGCTTCGCTATTTTCTATTTCCTGCTCCACGGTTATCTGCGGCGCCGGCCTCGTAAAACCGTGCGTGGCGAAATGGAGAATTTTCGGGTT
>JAAURZ010000031.1 GCA_012031955.1 Bacteroidia bacterium | reverse complement strand
TTGGATTTTTTCACGCCTTGAAAGTGTGAAAATCCATCAGGGCACCTCTTCCGGCTGACTCGGTTTCGGCGCGCTTCAAATTGCTATCGCACAGTAAAATTCAATCTTGCCGCTTGCTTCTCGTGGGCGGCTTTGTAAAGACTGATACAATTTGCAGCAACTAATTGAGCAGACCTATTGCAATTAGGAACGCGCCTTACATACCGGCGAAATGGGTTCACAACGGCATTTTTGCAGCCACCGAGGGATATTGGCGCTTGTGTGAGATTTAATCATTGGTTGGCCGAGCGGGTGCTAATGTCGATAAGCAGCAGAATCGACTGCTCAAAACTGGTTCCTATTGGATGTTAGGGTAACCAGTCAGGTAATTCATCCTGCCTCAGATAGGTGTAAGGATGTACTTAATGTACTACTTTAAGAGCCGTTTTTCGAATTTCGGGAAAAACCTTACATGGGATTTGGGCCCGTTTTGGGTAAGAAATGCTACCCCAAGACCCTCCTATCAGTACCATTTTTTGGCCGGAAGTCTTTTGAAAAGTGGACCTGTCAAGCGGAGTCTCTCGAAGCACCAGGCCCGTACAAAATGCCTAACAAAATCAACCCATCACACGCGGAGGTCTCCGGCCGACTCCTACACGATCTCCTGCCCTTGTTCCTTGAACGCCTTTCGCGGTGTTAACTCCAATGTTTGAAACATTTGCTGATCGAGCACCACTCCGGGATTGGCGGTAGTCAGGAGTTTATCGCCGGCGAAAATACTGTTCGCTCCGGCGAGAAAACACAAGGCTTGTTCTTCGATGTTCATGAACACGCGCCCGGCAGAGAGCCGTACCATCGACCTGGGCATGGTAATGCGCGCGGTGGCAATCATTCGCAACATTTCCCATACGGATACGCGCGGCTGATTTTCAAGTGGCGTGCCGGCAACGGGCACCAGCGCATTGACTGGAACAGACTCGGGATGCTCGGGCAAATTGGCCAGTGTGAGAAGCATACCCACTCTGTCATCATGCTGTTCGCCCATGCCGATGATGCCACCGGAGCACACAGAGATTTTCGCCTGGCGAACGCTCTCCAATGTATTGAGCCTGTCGCCATAGTTGCGCGTAGTAATAATGTCGTCGTAAAACTCCTCGCTGGTGTCGAGGTTGTGGTTGTACGCGTATAGCCCTGCTTCCTTGAGTTTGGTGGCCTGCTCAGGTGTGAGCATGCCGAGCGTGCAACAGACTTCCATGCCCAGGTCGTTCACACCCTTCACCATATCCAACACTTTATCGAAATCGTGATTGTCGCGTACCTCTCGCCACGCGGCGCCCATGCAGAACCGGGTGCTTCCATTCTCTTTGGCCTCATGCGCCTTTGCAATCACTTCGCTCACCTCCAGCAGTTTGTGCGCTTTTACATCTGTATGGTACCGGGCCGCCTGCGGGCAGTATGCACAGTCTTCCGGACAGCCGCCTGTTTTCACGGAAAGCAGCGTACACACCTGCACTTCATTCGGATCATGAAACTCGCGATGCACGGTAGCCGCGCGGTAAATCAATTCCATGATGGGTGAGTTGTATATCTCCGATATTTCTTCGCGTGTCCAGTTGTTGCGCATTGACGTCATAAGGTTTCGTCTCAGTGAATGTTCATTTCAAAAGGCAAGCGGGCTTGTGCACCCTGATAGCGCTCCACCTGGTGCCATCTCATATACCACTCGTAATATATTCCAAGTTCGCTGCGGAGCGCATCTGTTTTTGCATTGTCTTCCAATTCACTCAGAAGCTTTTGGATAAACGGTCGCTGAACCGGGTAGTACTTTATTTTGTAGTCGTCGGATACGCCAGCCTTTGATGCCGCGATTTTCACAGCGTCGTCAAAGCCACCCAGCACATCCACCAGTTGCCGGTCTTTTCCTTGTGAGCCGGACCAGACGCGGCCACTGGCCACCTTCATGATTTCGTCCACGCCCACTCCCCTGCCATCTGCAGCCTTTTGTACGAATGTCTCATAGTGTTCGTCGAGGCTCTTTTGCCAGAAGTCCTTTTCGGCCTGGGTGAGGGGCCGGGTCACAGAAAACATTTCACCAAACTTGCCGGTGCGAACTTCGTCGAATGTAATGCCGATCTTGTTTCCCAGGAATCCGCTCAGGTCGAACATCACGCCGAATATACCAATCGATCCTGTTATCGTGGTTGGCTGTGCCACGATGGTGTCGCAGCCCATGGACAGGTAGTACCCGCCGGACGCGGCGTAGTCTGACATGGAAGCGATAATTGGTTTAACTTCGGAGGCAAGGCGTACCTCGCGCCAGATCATGTCTGAGGCACGAAATTCTCCACCCGGAGAATTCACCCTGAGCACGATGGCTTTTACCCGCTCGTTTTCACGCGCCTTCCGAAGTTCTTCCACGAAAGTATCGGCACCTATAAGTTGTTGCGAGTCGTCGGACTCCCCTGGCATGATGGTTCCTTCCGCAACGATGACGGCTATCTCGTTGCTGCTCTTTGTATATGTCGAGTAGCTTTTGCGATACTTGTTGTAAGAGATGAAGTTTATTTTATCTCCTGTTTGCTGGTGCAATTTGTCTTGAAGGATGTCCCGGAATTGGTCATCATACAACAGCGAATCTACCAGTCCTGCTTCCCTCGCCTGCGCGGCATTACGAACGAGCATATTGCTCGCGATGTCTTTGAGCTTTTCTTCACTCAGATTCCGCGATGCTGCCACGCCTTTTATCATTTCGTCGTAGATGGCGTTAATGAGACTGGAGAGCTGAAGCCGGTTTTCTTCGCTCATCTTTTCAAGCATAAAGGGCTCGACTGCGCTCTTGAACTCTCCAACACGGAAAATTTGTGGTTTGATCTCCAACTTGTCGAAAAGCCTTTTGTAAAAACCAATTTCAACAGACAATCCGTTGAATTCGAGGTCGCCCTCAGGGTTCAAGTATACCTTGTCGGCGGCGGATGCCAGGTAGTAGGCGCCTTCGGTAAACACTTCGCCATAGGCCAATACCCACTTGCCACTTTTCTTGAAATCGTCGATTGACGCGCGTATCTCCGCCAGTGTTGAAAAGCTGGTGATCGGGTAGCTTACGTCCACCCATATGCCGCTAATTTTCGGATCCTCTTTCGCCTTGGCGATTGCTTCCTTTAACTGAAGCAATCCAATGGTGCGAACATCGGCGCCAGGCAGCGGTAACCCGGCAAAGGGATTTTCCACTTGCATTTCAGTGAACTGCGCGTCGAGTTGCAGGTGGAGTACGCTGTGGTCTTCCACGATGGTTGCGGCTCTTCCGCAAGCCCTGCCACGAGCGAACTCATGAAGAGGACGCCCAACACGCAAAATATGATGAGTGCCACGAAGGCACCAAGACAAGAAGTCAGAAATGACTTTAGAAAATCCATACGGCTTTGTTTAAGTTTCAAAAGTAAATAATACGGCTCCGATTAAAAAACTATGTTTGCAAACAGGCTAATTTTATGAATACTGGTATTTTCCTTTTGCTGGGCTCCAATCTGGGTAACTCGAAAGAACTGCTTTTGTCGGCCGCACAGCAAATTTCAATGCATATCGGGCCTGTGGTGCGCGCGTCGTCCATCTACAAAACGGCGGCCTGGGGCAATACCGGCCAGCCGGATTTCCTCAACAGGGTGGTAGAGGTTCAGTCTGACCACGATCCGCACACGCTTTTACAAAAAGTCATGGACATTGAGGTTACGCTGGGACGAAAACGAGACGAGAAATGGGGGCCTCGCACGATAGACATCGACATACTTTTTACGGTGGCGAAATAGTTGAAACAGAAATGCTCACTATTCCCCACCCCCGGATTGAACTCAGAATGTTCACGCTCGCTCCACTGGCAGAAATCAGCCCAGAGCTGGTGCACCCCCGGCTGCATAAATCGATACGCGAGTTGAAAGCTGTTTGCCGGGACACCCTCCGGGTTGAACAAACAAGTTTATAGGCTATCCACCTCGGCGGTGGGTTCAATCTTCTTCACAAGGCCCTGCAATACTTTGCCGGGGCCGCATTCAATGAATTTGGTCGCTCCGTCCGCCACCATCTTTTGCACACTCTGCGTCCATCTCACCGGGGCAGTTAACTGGGCAATCAGGTTGCGCTTGATGTCGGCTATGTCGGTCGAAGGCAGGGCATTCACATTCTGATAGATCGGACAAACGGGCTCACTAAATGTTGTCCTCTCGATCGCTTCTGCCAATTGCTCGCGCGCTGGCTCCATGAGTGGCGAGTGAAACGCTCCCCCTACCGGCAATGGGAGTGCGCGCTTGGCGCCGGCGGCTTTCATTTTCTCGCACGCGATCTCTATGCCCTTCATCGATCCTGAAATCACAAGTTGACCCGGACAGTTGTAGTTAGCCGCCACCACCACTTCGCCTTCTATCTCTTTGCATATTTTTTCTACGGTGGCGTCGTCCAGGCCGAGTATGGCGGCCATCGTGCTCGGGTTTTGTTCGCAAGCCGTCTGCATGGCAAGCGCACGCCTCGACACGAGTTGGAGGGCATCGGCAAACGACAAAGTCCTGTTAGCAACGAGCGCGGAGAATTCTCCCAACGAATGGCCAGCTACCATGTCGGGTGCAAAATTATCGGCCGACAGGGCCAGTGCTACGGAATGGAGAAAGATAGCAGGCTGTGTTACTTTTGTCTGCTTCAGTTCTTCGGTGGTGCCATTGAACATGACGTTCGTAATAGCAAAGCCTAGTATGTCATTCGCCTGATCGAAATACGACCTGGCTTTCGAACTTGATTCGTAAATATCTTTGCCCATTCCTGGGAATTGCGAACCTTGGCCGGGAAATATGTAGGCTGTCATGCTGAACAATTTGTTGAGGGGCAAAAATAGTAAAACCACGACAAACGCCCTTCAAGGACGCGGCTATTGTTGAGACAACGGGAAGGCTGACCCGCTACAAGTTCACTCCAGGAAGCGCGACTTTAAGGCTGGTGTGGGGATCATACATGCTTCCTGCCTGCCAAAGAAGCGATAGCGATTCTTGGATATCCAGCTGTAGACCGCATCGCGGATAAACCTGGGTACTATTCTGAATATAGTGAGCACGGGCCACAGGCCGTTTAGCTGACCGGCAATTTTAAGAACGGCTGTGCTTTGTTCGTAGCTCTGCCCTCGCCACAACAATATGATGCTTTGAAATTCGGTGTGATTTTTTCCTATCTTATTTAGTATTTGCTGACCGAACTGCGACTGCAACGATGCAAACCTGAATTTCGCCAGGGGATCGTGCCGAATGATGAACTGTACCGATCCATTGCACAGGTTACAGACACCATCGAAGAGCACAATATTGTGCAACTCATCGTCGGTCATCGCAGCAGGTGCACCCAGCCTTTTATCGTTCTGTTCTTCAGGGCCGGATCGGGTGTTATGAATGTAACCTCTGCCGCATAGTAGTAGACACCTGTTGAGAGATCACGGCCATCCTTGTCCTTTCCGTTCCAGTCTATATAGATATTGGACTGGCCGCCTTCCGACCCGGAGCCCGAGCCTAGCGAGCCTGTGTTGCTGTTGAATGCGTAAACCTCTTTTCCCCACCGGTTGTATACTCTGAATACCACGTGTTCAACGAAGCGCGCGCACCTCACATAGTCTTCCGGGGGAACCGGGCAATTGCTTTCACCTTCCGACCCCTGCAGCCTGTTGCTATAGGCGCTGAAAAGATCGTTACATCCGTCGCTGTTGGGAGTAAAAATGTTTGGCAACTCGTAGTACGGGCACGTGGGATAGCAAAATTCTTCACTGAGGGGGCTTTCGTTACCGGATCGGTCTACGGCCGAAATCTTGTAGCACGATGCCAACGGCTTTTCGCTGGTAACAGTCCATTCGGTTTCAAATATCTGGTCCTGAAGCAGCACATACTCGCTGGTGCCGTCAGAACTGTAATAGAGTTTGTAATAGGCAATATCGTCGGCACAGTCTGCATTGTCGGGCCTTTCCCACTTTATTTCATAGACAAAGAAGGAAGGACGGCACTCTATCACGTCGCAGTTGACGGGGTTCGCAGCAACGGGCGCCGCCGGCGGGCATGGCGGTTCTTCGTCGCCGGGTTCCGCGCAGATAATTTGTGAAAAGTTTTCCAACGGTTCTGCAATCGCTGGGTTGCCATAGGTGCCACGCGTCATCACCCGATAGCAATATGTTTGATTTTGTTCAACGTCGGTGTCCACATACCGGAAGCCATCCACGGCAGCATTCACGGTAGCGACCAAAGTAAGGTCGGCTTCATCAGAACCTTCCGGCCCGCGATAGATATCGTGCATCGGATAGGTTGGCGACACATTCGACCACGGAACAAAAGCACTCCACGAAATTTCGATCTGGTTATTCTGCGATGTCGCCTCCAGGCGCACCGACGATGCCATGGCCGATGTGTCTACTGGTGTATTCGCGTCCACGGCCGGCACGTATAATAATATCCGGTAGTTGTACACTTCGCCTTCTGTATCCAGTCCGTTATCAACAAACGTAAGGGTAGTCTCTGGCAGACGCCCCGGAGTAACTGCCGTGTAGTTGGTTCCTACAAAGCCGTCTGCGCGTTGTATGACATATTCGTAGGGCGGTGGAAACTGCACCGGATCAATGTCGAAAGGTGGCAACCAGTTTACTTCTATTTCACCAGTCGCAGCGTCCGTTTTTTGAACTGATACTTTGGTGATCACCGGCGCATCGGCCAATATCGGCGGTATGCAAAACTCTTCCGACATGTAGCTTTCGCCGCCCTTCGGCGCCGGGAAGATTGCCACCAGTCGGTAGCAGTATTCGGCTCCGGGCGCAAGGCCCACGCCTCCGTTGGTATCCAGATAGGTTGTTGTGTTGGCTGGCCGTTCTGCGATAAGCTGGTAGCCGAGAAAATCGGGCATCCCTGTTTCGCAGTTGGCTGGCGTGTAGGGGAAACTATCAACGCGGCGCCACACTTGTATAGTTTGCGCGTTGTTGCAGACATAGTCGTTCCATTCAAGCTGCGCTTGTCGCTTGGCAAGGTCGACTGAAATATTGACCCACTCTGGCGCAGGTCCTACAACGGTGATACTCCATGTTTTGAAGGTGACTAGCTTAGGTCCATTTTGGGGAAAGTCTGTAATTTTAAAAACCACCTGATACGATTGACTCTTAATATGGTCGCAGGTAGTGTTCCACTGAAATTGCAGCTCAGCCGGTGGGCTGGACGGTTGCACAATTGGCGGATCTGGTGTGTAGGTTGCCGGTGACTGTGGCGCAGCGAAATTGAATATTTCAGAAAAGGCTTCAATTTTTACATTGTCGTTGTTCGGATCGATGCCGAAAATAGTAGCGTCGAGGGTGGTGCCTGCTACCACACATGTGTCGTTGGGTATAATGAGGTCAGGGCGATCGTTATCGCAGTCTTCAACAAGTATCTGCATGTCGCGCCGTACAAATCCCAATTCCTTCCATTCGCCCAGCACCTTTCTCCACTCTTTAACTACAAAGGCAATGTTGTATTCGCCTTGCGCGCCGGGCGCGTCCCATACTATGGTGCCGAACTGATCGATGGTGAAAGTAGGCTCGTCATCCTTGTCTTCGTTGCCATGCGGATAGTCGGTGTAAAAGGTACGAGGCGCGTTGAGGTGAGGGTCCTGATAGCGAATTACTGTTTGATTCTTATCGCTGAAGGGGATCACAAACTCGTACGAAAGGCTGTCGCCGTCGGGGTCGAATGCGCCCGGATTATGCAGGAAGGCCACGCCGGAACAAGCCTGGTCGATGGGCGGAATCAGCAGCCTCGGGGTGTTGTTACATCCGAAAAAAGGATCGATAATGATTTGGGTCTCAATGTAAAACCGTGTATTCACCGAGTTGTCCATGTTGAGGACGCCTTCATTGCGGTTGGGGTTCGCGGTAGCTGACGATATAGCTGCCGTTGCCCGGGTAGGTGTGGAAGATGGTGAACGAAGCCGTACCGATATTCTGGCCTAAGTCGGGTCTCAGTGTATTTTCTGTTTCCGGCACAAGTATGCGCTGGCCATCGCCGAAGTCGAGGATATCGTCTTCGCCCTGGCGTCCGCCGAATCTTACAGACGAGCCGGTGTTGGTGTACACAGTAACAGTAATTTTGAAAGTGAGGGTTTGGCAGTTGACCCTTTCCACAACGATTTCGCCCGCACGCAAGTGGGTTGCCTGAGCCCGGTACGCCACCGCCGCAACACCGAGTAATAATAGAATAATGCTTTTCTTACCATTCTACTTCATTCGAAAACTTCCCGTCGCAATGGGGCTTATGCCCCGTCAAGAGGCTCCATGTTTGGAAGAGGATACAATATAAGCCCTTCGATTGTATCCTGAAAATCCAAATTATGTAACGCCGATCTGTGTTGAAATATTCCCATTAGACACACAATTAAGTCTTATTGTTAGCTGCGCCGAGTCAATATATGCATGTTCTTATCAGTTATCTGGCGAATGGGTGCAATTAACACCCTCCTCTATTTTCAACTACCCCTTATTTGTGTATTTTCGGGTGCCCAGAAACCAAACAACCCTAACCAACCCATGAACTCACAGCCGAGGATGCTGAAGGTCGCTTTACGCAAGCGTGCCACTGAGCTTCAAAAAATCGTAAACCAGATGAAACACGACGAACTTAATCGCAGCACCGTGTGCCGAAACCTGGAAGCCGAACTCAGAGAAATCAGCGACCAACTCAACCTGCCTGATGCCGCGCCCCATAATAATAGCCGCCGCTGACCGGCCGGGCATGCATTAGATTCTACTAATCGATTACCTTTGAGCGACATTTGAGCCCTTGAAAAATGCGTGTACTCAAAGAAATTCCCCATTCGTCGTGCCGGATCACCCTCTTTGAATGGAATAACCGCTACCTGATAAAGCTGGAGAGGGGTCTGCTTGAGCAAACCTTCAAAGTGAATGTATACGACGTCGCCGACGAGGCCGAACTACTCGGCATCATCGATGAGGCCTTCGTGGCAGAGTCTGTTCAATTATTTCAAGCCATGGAGCGGTGCCTGCATGCCGCCCGTGAGCGGGCCGTAAAATGACGAGACCGAGGCTCGTTGCAGGAATTTATATTATTTTGTAGCCCCGATGGAAATTGTAGAGAAGAAAAACAAGAACAAGAAATACAAACCCATACTGGATAGTATACCGGAATGGCCGGTATACCAACTCAGCAAAAACCGGAAGGATTTCATTGAGGAAGTTACCCAGCAGGCAATTGCCAGGGTAAAGGAGTTGCGCCCAACACGCAAGCAACTGTTTGACGAACTGGAAACCACGGTGTATCGCGAGCAGCAGCGGATGAAGCGCAACCGGTGGCGCGTGGATCCGCCAGACGAGCACCACTTTTGGGCGTCGGTCAAGGAAGACTTGCTTCCTCAAAGCAATGCGGACACCGACGACTGCACCAAGGAGGATGAACTCCTCTACAGAATTGTGCACCGCTATGCCGCAGAGATCGCAGGCAACTTCAAGCCAAGCTCATACAGGTTTACACGCGAGGTTGTGAAATTCTGGTTTGCGCGTTTGCTGAATGGCGCGCGTGTCAAAAAATTCGGAGCATTTTTCCGCAACCAATATTCTTTGCGCGACAAGATCCAGATTGTTGGCAAGGTGAAGCAACTTAGAAAGCTCGCCCTTAAGGGTACGGTTATTATGGTACCCACACACTTCAGCAACCTCGACTCGATACTGATAGGCTGGATCATCCATGCGCTCGGCTTGCCGGCATTCATTTATGGTGCGGGTTTGAACCTGTTCAACATCAAGATATTTGCCTACTTCATGAACAGCCTGGGTGCATACAAGGTCGACAGACGGAAGAAAAACCTCCCCTACCTGGAGGCGCTGAAGATGTACTCAACACTCGCCATACAAAAAGGCGCACACAGCTTGTTCTTCCCAGGCGGCACCAGGTCGCGGTCGGGCATGATTGAAAAGCAACTGAAGCTTGGACTGCTAAGCACGGCGATACAGGCACAACGCAACATTTATTTGAACACAAGCGACCAGGTCGAGGCGCGCAAGGTGTTCATCGTGCCGGTTACGCTCAACTACCACTTTGTGCTGGAGGCACCCGACCTTATTGAAGACTACCTTTCTGTAAAAGGCCAGGACCGGTACTTGCCGGAACAGGACAAGTACGGCAGCTGGCAACTGATCCAGTTCATGTTCAAATTTTTCACCAAGGGCTCTAATATTTCGGTATCAATCGGGCGGGGGCTCGACATTATGGGGAATTACGTCGACGACGATGGAAACAGCCTTGACCCGGAAGGCCGCGTTATCGACACACGCGATTACTTTAAGTCCAACGGTTCCATCACCATCGATCACCAACGCGAAGACGAATACACACGCATGCTCAGCCAAAAGGTCGTGCACGAGTATCACCGCATCAACCGCGTATTTGCGAGTCACCTCGTGGCATTCGTCGCTTTCGAGATGTGGCAGAAAAAACATCCCAAGCTGGACTTATTCGGCCTGCTGCGACTGCCGGAAGAAGACCTGGTGCTGCAGTATGAGGAGTTCCGGAATGTTTGCAAGCGCATACGCAAGCAACTCTACAAATTGAAGGAAGACAACAAGGCGAACATGGCCACACACATGAAGGGCAAGATAGACCTGGTGATACGCCACGGCCTGGAAAATGTGGGCATCTTTCACTTAAAGAGACCGCTTTTGTTGAACAGGGAAGGTAATATCATCACGCGCGACCTCAATGTTTTGTATTATTACCACAACCGCTTAGTGGGCTATGACCTCGAGAAGTTTATCTGATGATAAACCCGTTGGGGTCATTGGGGCCGGCAACTTCGGAAGCGCCGTTGCCAACTTGCTTGCGCGCCAGCACCGGGTGCTGCTCTATGCCCGCAACGAAAAAGTAGTGGAGCGCATCGAACGCGAGCGCGAGAACCGCGGGCACGACATGCACCCCAACGTTACACCGGTTGGCGATCTTGAACGGGTTGCAAAAGAATGCGACGTCATTTTCCCAATCATCCCTTCCGCACACTTTCGCTCCATGATGCGCAAGCTCTCTCCGCATCTGCATCCTTATCACAT
>JAAURZ010000030.1 GCA_012031955.1 Bacteroidia bacterium | reverse complement strand
CGTGAATACTGCAGCCTTGCACGCGCTTGAAAAAGCGGGAAAGAAAGTGTACCCACAGCCTGCGGTGATAGAACTGATTCAAGACAAGCGTTCGCAGAAAATTTTCTATCGCGACAGTGGTGTGCCGACCGCTCAATTTCTTCTCGTTGAAAACCGGCACGACATCCACATGAACGCCAATTATCTGCCTGCCGTGAACAAGCTCGCGCGCGAGGGCTATGATGGGCGCGGCGTGCAGCTACTGCGCAATCCAAACGACATAGAAAAAGCATTCGATGCGCCGGGCCTGCTTGAGGAGTTAGTAGATTTTGAAAAAGAAATTGCAGTGATCGTGTCGCGTAACCCGTCGGGTACCATCGCCGCCTACCCTGCCGTGGAATGGTATTCCACCCGGAACAAAACCTTGTCGAATACCTTTTTGCACCGGCGCAGTTGTCGGCAGACCAAAAGGCGCAAGCTGAGGCAATCGCGCGCAAGGTTGTGCATGAACTGGATATGGTCGGTCTGCTGGCGGTGGAAATGTTCGTAACCCGCGATGGCCACATACTGGTAAACGAGGCGGCCCCAAGACCACACAACAGCGGTCATCACACCATAGAGGGCAACGTAACCTCGCAGTATGAGCAGCACCTGAGGGCTATTCTCAATTTGCCTCCCGGCGACGTCACCCTGGTTGAGCATAGCGCCATAGTGAACCTTCTCGGCGAACCGGAGCACACAGGGGTAGCTCGCTACGAGGGCTTCGAGGAGGTGGTAAAAATTCCGGGCGTGCATGTGCACCTGTACGGGAAGCGCTTTACGAAACCCTTCCGAAAAATGGGGCACGTAACCCTGGTTGACAGCGACATAGCGCGGTTGCGGAAAAATGTAGACTTTGTAAAAAGAACGCTAAAAGTAATCACCTGAAATGAGCATGAAGAGAAACTATACCAACGGGATGTTAATTATGCCGCCCTTTTTTAGGGGAGTACTCTCAAGATGCGAATTCCATATGTCTATTAAAATCAATTTTTAACATGTGAAATTATGGCCAAAGCACAAGTGGGAATTATCATGGGCAGCCAGTCCGATTTGAAAATCATGAAAGAGGCAGCGGAAATACTCGAAGAACTGGGTGTAGCCCTTGAGTTAACGGTTGTATCGGCGCACCGGACGCCACTGCGCATGGTGGAGTATGCAACTACCGCCCGCAGCCGCGGCCTGAAAGTAATTATTGCCGGCGCAGGCGGCGCTGCCCACCTGCCAGGTATGGTGGCATCCCTCACGTCGCTGCCGGTTATCGGCGTACCCGTCAAATCCTCGAATTCCATCGATGGCTGGGATTCCGTCCTGTCAATTCTGCAGATGCCTGCCGGCGTACCCGTAGCCACTGTAGCGCTGGACGGCGCGCGTAATGCCGGCATTCTGGCCGCGCAGATTCTGGGGGCCGCCGACAAGGCCATGGGGCGCAAACTCGATAATTTCAAGAAATCGTTGAAAACAAAAGTTGAACGCACCGCCAAATCCATTGAGTCCAAAGGCTGGAAGAGCAGCTTGTGATTTCTGCTTCGCGAATCGTCGTTAATTTTTTTATATTCCAAAATTTCCAACGAATGTGTTGTGGTAGAGTACCATTGTCTGGTACCTCATCAGTTAGACGGTAGTAGAGGCATTTCGTGTGGACTTTGGAATCTGATTTATTAGCGCATGAAACCACAGGAGAAAGGCTGGCTAAAAGAATATCTGGAATTTCGCAAATCGTTGCTGATGGACCTTACCACCGACAAGGCGCGCAAGAGTTCGCATCCCGAGCATTCTTTGTACAGCGTGGTGCAGCCTACGGGGCTCATGTACGGTCATACGGTGGGAAGCATCAACCATCCCGACGAGGCCACATGGAACGAACAAAGCAAGATGCAGATACTTCTTGCCGAAAGCCTTATCAGCAGCTCACTTCTTTTTCACGAAAAGACAATCACAAATCCTAAAGAGTTGTCGGACATTATTGTGAAGACACTCGAAAACATCGGCAATTTTTACAACAACATCTTCCCTGAAATAGCCACACCGTCGCGGTCTTTTTTGGAAAGAAGAAATCTGCTCTCGACGTTGCCGAAATAATCCTCGAAAAGCGCATCGAACATACCAGCAACTTTTCAGGAAATTTCTGGACACAATTCTTTCATAACAGCCTACTGTTCCTCGATATCTTCATCTATGGACAGTGGATTCACACCAACGCGGATCAGATTGTTTCCGATTTCTTTCGCTACGAACGTGATGAACTCCGGTTTTCCGTTGCCAAGATTATCGCCGCAGCCTCGCACGCCAACCGTGAAGTGGCATACGAAGAAAAGAAACTCTTTGAGTATTTTCTCGACAGCACAGATTTATCGGCGGAGAAAAGAAAGGTGGCCTACAAGATATTCGACGAGGGTATTCGAAATAGAAGAGAGTCAACATTCCTTTCGAGAATTCATGGATCCTGAAGAAATTCTTTCTTGAAATCGCCATTCTCACCATCTGGTCCGACAAGAAGGTAGAACAACCGGAACTTGATTTCTTGAAACGTTTGTGTGCGTTTATCAATTTTCACGAGGAAGACCTGGAGAACAGCATGATTGCGATCGAAGGCTTCGTGCTTGAGCACTGGCACCAGCTCGACCAGTTGCAAAACAAGCAGGATTACGAACAGGTAAGCGAGCAGTTTATAAGTCGTGTGGCGCGTATTGCGGAAAAGAACAAACAGCGGCTCAAAAAGAGAATCGAGCAAAGCGACCGGATGATGGCATTACTCGCGAAGGCTCGCCGGGCGGAGCTGACCGATGAAGAGAAGGATCAGATGCGCAACGAACTTATTCTTACACTCAAAACAATACCTACTTTTGTAATTGTGTCGTTGCCGCAGCGCTTTCTTACGCTTCCCATCTTGCTCAAGATTCTTCCTCAGAATCTTTTCGCAGGCAATTCTGACAAATAACGTTAGTCGTCTGAAGGCTTTTCCTTTCTTGGTACCAGCACCGAGAATATGATTGACAGCGTGAGCGTCGCGATAATTACCGAGAACGACAGGTACGGACTCAGGTTGACTTCAAATATCTCGAGCAACATTTTCGCGCCGATAAAGAACAGAATGATGGACAGCCCTTTTTGCAACAGGTAGAATTTGTCTATGATGCCGGCAAGCAGGAAGAACATGGCACGTAAACCCATTACGGCAAAAATGTTGGACGTGTAAATAAGAAATTCATTCTGGGTGATGGCAAATGCCGCCGGAATTGAGTCGACCGCGAAAATGAGATCGGTTGTCTCTATCAGAACAATAACCAGAAAGAGCGGGGTAAAGAAGTACTTCCCGCTTTCTTTGACCAGAAACTGCCCATTGTGGTCGTCTTTGGTCATCGGCAGGTATTTCCGGCAAATTCTCAGGATCGGGTTTCTCTCTGGTTCGATTTTTTCGTCGCCATCTTCAAAATAGATGCGCACGCCCGAGTAGAGCAGGAATACGCCGAAGATATAGAGAATTGCGTGGAATTGGTGAATGAGGTAAGCGCCGACGAAAATGAACACCGCCCTGAAACCGATGGCCCCCAGTATGCCCCAGAACAGGATTTTGTGATAGTACTCTTCCTTTACCTGGAAGTATTTTAGAATAAGAAGTATTACAAAAATGTTGTCGACCGACAGTGCATACTCGGTTAGATAAGCTGAAAAATACTGCACGGCGCCAGTTGCCCCGGTCTCGTCGTAATAGTAAATGAAAACCCCAAACAGGGTTGAGACCGTGACCCAGAAAATGGACTGATACAATGCTGACTTTGTGGAGATTTTATGAGCACGCTTGTGAAAGATGCCCAGGTCGAGCACCAGGAACAGCATGATGATAACTGCGAAAATTCCAAATAGAACGGTCTCCTTTTCGTTGTCAAAAACTGAAATCAAGAGTATGTCGGGTATGGCGCGCAAGGAGACGTAATTTGCTTAAGTATACGGGTTTATGAATGCAAAAGAGGCTATTCCGGATTTATTCCCAATGTTCCAAAACTACAAATATATTTCAATCTCGAAAATTTGCACGCTTTAATTTCGGGGGTGAATGGCCAGTACCTAGTCGCACTGGTCGCAGACCCCTTGTATTAGCAGGTTAACCTCTGCCGGCCGATATCCTTTGGGTAAAAGGACTGTCGGTATGGATATGTTGAGACAGCTTGTCTGGCCGCAGACTGTACACTTAAAATGGACATGGTCGTGGTGGTGCCCGGCGGTGGAGCAGGCCTCTTTGCACAACGCATACTTTAGCGCACCGGCATCGTCAAGAACCTTGTGGATGAGCCCGCGATCCAAAAAGGTCCGCAATGTCCTGTAAACAGTTACCCTGTCGAGGTTGTCGGCAATTGCCTTTTCGATGTCGCTGTGCGAAAGGGCATACTCCGTATCAAGAAAAAGATGCAGTATCGCCTGCCGCGTGGGCGTGGTGCGCAGATCAAAATCTTTCAGGAGTTTGGAGGAAACGCTCATTGCAATTGTAGTTTCAACAAGTTGCTGTAGATGCCATTGTCAAGCTTGGTAAGTTCGGCGTGCGAACCCATTTCGGCAAGCCGACCATCCTGAATCACAAAGATACGGTCAACTTTCTTTATCGTGCTCAACCTGTGGGCAATTATAATGGAGGTGCGCGACTCCATGAGCTTCTCAAGGGCTTCCTGCACGAGGTATTCCGACTGTGTGTCGAGCGAGCTGGTGGCTTCGTCCAGAATCAGTATTGCGGGGTTTTTGAGGATCGCGCGGGGCGATTGCCACGCGCTGCCGCTGCCCTCCCGACAGTTTCACACCTCGTTCGCCCACGACGGTTTCAAACTTGTCCGGGAAGCTTTCGATAAAGTCCAGTGCGTTAGCCTGCAGCGCCGCCGCGCGAATTTCATCCATCGTTGCAGTCACCTTACCATAGGCAATGTTTTCCTTTATGGTTCCGCCGAAAAGAATCACTTCCTGCGGAACGATGCCTATGTTGCTACGGTAGTCAACCAGGTTGTAGTCGTCGATTTTTTTGTCGTCGACCATTATTGAACCCGATGTGACGGGATAAAATCTGGATAACAAATTAATGATGGTGGACTTACCCGCGCCGCTCTGCCCAACGAGCGCCACTTTTTCGCCCGCCGCTATCCTGAAGTTAAGGTCCTTCAGCACAACAAAATCGCGGCGCGTGGGATATGAGAACTTCACATGGCTGAAGTTGATGGCGCCGTGCAGCTTGAGCTCACCGGCCGGCGCTACCTGTTCGTCTGGTTCCTGTATTATTTCGAGCAACCGTTCCGACGCACCAATCGCGCGCTGAAATTGTGCGTAGATGTCGCCGAGCCCGGCAATGGAGCCGCCGATGAAACCGGTATAAAGTATGAAAGAAAACAAGTCGCCAGTACTCATTACACCCCGTTGTATAAGTAGTGCTCCATACCAGCCAACACCTACCATACCACCGATGAGCGCGAAGATGATGAACGAAATAAAAAGCCCGCGGAACACCGATGTGCGGATCGCAACCGACACCACGCTCCTGAGCGCTTTGTCGTAGCGGGTTACTTCGAATTGTTCGTTCGTGAATGCCTTCACAACCGGTATTGACTGTAGCGATTCCTCCACGATCACATTGGCCTTTGCCAGTTGGTCTTGCGTGGTCCTTGCCAGCTTGCGTATGTGTTTGCCGAACACAAGCGCCAGCACCACCAGCACGGGAAACGTGAGCATCATGAACCCGGAAAGGTCGAAGGCAAAATAAAAGATCAGAACGGTACCGAGCACTAGGGTTAATATCTGGCGAATGAGCTCGGCCAATGTAAACCCGAAAGTATCTTGCAGCGTAGACACGTCGGCGGTGATCCTGCTCATCAGTTCGCCAACACGCCGCGTGTCGAAGAAATGCATCGGCTGCCACACCACCTTTGTGTACACCGCACGCCGCAAATCCGCCAGCGATTTTTCGGTTACGACAGAAAAGGTGTAGACTCTTATGAAAGAGAATATGCCCTGCACAAAAAGCACCGACAACAAGGCGATGGCCACCTGGCCGATGGTGTCGAAATATGGATCGGGTTTACCTTGTGCGATATCAAGAAGCCTGCCCGACAGCAAGGGAAAGCCAGTAACGTGCCGCTGGAAAGTGCGAGCGCCACAAGCCTACTATGAACAACCGCCTGTGCGGCAGCACATACTTGAATATGCCCAGCAGCTTTTTAAGGTTGTCTTTGTTGAGCTTGCGCTTCTCCCCTTCTCCCAACGATGACGTTTTCTTTGCCATGTTAATTCACATCCTCCAAAGCGGTCGCGCCAGGATATATCACTTTGCCTTCTATCTGATAGGTAACGGAGTCTCCTAACATCATCTTTTGGCCGCCAAGTATAGAGTAGGAAATCAACATCGATTTATTGTGAATGTTGTCAAAATTCAGGATGAGTTTTTTTCTGCTATCATAAAGCGAGTTGTCTTCAATTACCTCCCCCTCTATGCGGCGCAGTTTCGACGGTTCGTCCAGGTAGTAGACTTTCAGGTAGCTAACTTTCATTCCCTTCTCTTTGCTTTGAACCGACAACAGCCGCAGGTTGCTTTTTACGTCGGGTTCATTTCGCTGCACATCGTAGTTGCTCACATTTACCGGCTTATTGATATCGCGAAGGGCGGAAAATATTTCCAACTCGCGTGCCCATTCTTCCGCCGACAAACGCGTTACGAGTGTGTCGTCCGATAGTTCATCCATGCGCGCCGTCTTGTGCAGGCCAGCGTGGTGCGATTCAAGCTCTCTGCTTTGATTTTCAATAAGGCTGTCGAACGCGAAAAATGTGGTGGCATTATCGACCTTTCTCTCGCAACCGCACCACACGGTCGCCGTTGCGACCACCACTGCCAGAAGGAACAGTTTATTTCTCAATAAGTACATTTCCTGTCATTTGTGCCGGTATGGGTACACCCAATAACGTAAGAATGGTGGGTGCCAGATCTCCCAGTTTCCATCTTTTATTTTCCACGGTAGTCCTTGTCCACCAGTATGCAGGGCACGAGGTTGGTGGTATGCGCGGTGTTGGGTGTGCCGTCTTCATTAATCATCATATCAGCGTTGCCATGGTCGGCGATTATGATGGTTGCATAGTCATTCCTCAAGGCGGCCTCCGTCACAGCCTGCGCGCAAGCGTCAACCGTTTCCACGGCCTTCACGGCGGCCTCAAACACGCCGGTATGCCCGACCATGTCTGGGTTTGCAAAATTCAGACAAATGAAGTCCGCCGACTTGCTGTTCAATTCAGGAATAATCTTATCGCGAATGTCGAAGGCACTCATTTCGGGCTTCAGGTCATACGTGGCAACTTTCGGAGAAGGGCAAAGGATGCGGCTCTCACCGTTGAACGGTTGCTCGCGGCCGCCTGAGAAAAGAATGTGACATGCGGATACTTCTCCGTTTCCGCGATTCTGATCTGCGTTTTGTTAGCAGCTTCCAATACCGCGCCCAATGTGTTGTCGAGGTTATCTTTGTCGAAGATCACTTTCACGTTCTTGAAAGTATCGTCGTAAGTTGTCATCGTGATGTAGTCCAGCGACAGCGCGTGCATGTCGTACTCCGGAAAATCGCGCTGTGTAAGTACCTCGGTGATTTGCCGGCCCCGGTCGGTTCGAAAATTGAAACACAGTACAACATCGCCTTCTTTAATCGTTGTAAGCGGATTGACGTGCTCATCCACCACCGCGATCGGTTTAATGAACTCGTCCGTCACACCTGCGGCATACGACTGACGGATCGCAGCCAGCGGGTCTTGTGTTTTTTCACCTATGCCACGCACCAACAGATCGTAGGCAAGCTTCACACGCTCCCAACGCTTGTCGCGATCCATGGCAAAATACCTGCCGACAATCGAAGCCAGCTTGCCGGTAGTTTTCGCCATGTGATCCATCAGATCGGCAATAAAACTTACACCGCTCTGCGGGTCGGTGTCGCGGCCGTCGATAAAAGCATGCACAAACAAATTACGGATGCCCGCCTGCTTGGCGATAGTAATAAGTCCCTTCAAGTGACCGATATGAGAATGCACGCCACCATCAGACACAAGCCCGATGAAGTGCACATTTTTGTCATTTTCTTTTGCGTAGCCAAGGGCATCCATCAGGGTGGTATTACGCTCCAACTCCCGTTCGGCAATGGCTTTGTTAATGCGAACAAGATCCTGGTAGACAATCCTTCCGGCGCCGATATTCATGTGACCCACCTCGGAGTTTCCCATCTGCCCCTCCGGCAAACCTACTGCGAGGCCCGAGGCCTCAAGTTTACTGTTGGGATACTTGGCGTAAAGAGAACTCACAAACGGAGTCTTCGCCTTGTCGATGGCCGACACCGCTTTGTTTTTTGCAATGCCCCAGCCATCGAGGATCATCAAAAGTACTTTCTTGCTCATTTTGTATTCAAAATTTTTGGGTCGGCGTGTTAAAAAAGCAGGGCAAATATAACCACTTAAAAGCCTCAATCTTACATCAGAAAAACATATTGCAGTGGCCGCCAATTCGCGAAATCACGAATGGCCCGATTGTTTTCACTATCTTACCACCGCAAACGTTACCTCATGGGCGGAGCGTGCGCAATTCGTGCTAGGCATTCTTTTAAGTGGCATAAAATTTGGGCTCCAACCGTATATCATGAAAAAGATATTTTTTTACCTAATGCTCGTTTGGCCATCCCTGGTTTTCGCGCAATCTGATGTAATCAGTCAGTTGAATGAAACAATCAAAGCCGGGAGCGCGAAGGAGCTGGCGAAATTCCTGAACCAAAATGTGGACATCACGCTGGAGGGGAAACTTCAGTCCTACAGCAAGGCACAAGCCGAGTTTGTGCTGCGCGATTTCTTCAAGAATAATCCACCTTCCGAATACAGCGTCATACACCAGGGATCATCGAAGGGCGGCCAGCTCTTTGCCATTGGACAGTACAAAAGCGCCGCCAGTGTGTACCAGATTTTTATGAAAATAAAGACCGTTGGTAGCCAGCAACTGGTCGACGACATTCGTATCACCAAGCAGTAGTACAAAATTTTTGACCGCGACCCTTCATCGCCACGCGTCGTCGTCTATTTTTGCACGGTGAAACCACCCTACATTACGGCTGACTTTCTGCAACAGTTCATATCGTGCGCATTTGCGGAAGATATCGGCGACGGCGACCATTCGTCGCTCGCGAGCATTCCCGCAACGAGTGAGAGCAGGGCGAAGCTGTTAATTAAAGACACAGGGGTGTTGGCCGGCGTTGAGCTTGCGCTGGATATCTTCAAACATTTTGATACCGGGTTACAAGTGCAGGTACTGCTTAACGATGGCGCATCTGTCAGGCCCGGCGACATAGCATTTAACCTTTCGGGAAAAGCCAGGTCGATACTGGCCACAGAGCGGCTCGTGCTCAACTGCATGCAGCGAATGAGCGGCATCGCCACTTATACGCATAAGCTGGTAGCCCTTGTAAGCGGCACGCGGGCCAAGATATTGGACACGCGCAAAACCACCCCCAACTTTCGACTGCTTGAGAAGTGGGCCGTACACATCGGAGGAGGCACGAACCACCGTATCGGCCTTTTCGACATGATTATGCTGAAAGATAACCATATCGATATGGCCGGCGGCATCGAGGCCGCAATCTTTAGAACAAAAGAGTATCTTCGCGCTGCCGGCAAACCGCTTCGCATAGAGGTGGAAACGCGCAACCTCGACGAAGTGCGAGCGGTGCTGCACGCGGGTGGCGTCGATGTAATAATGCTCGACAACTTTACACCTGCTTTGCTGAAGGAGGCCGTTGCTATAATCGGCGGTGCATGCCAGACAGAGGCCAGCGGAGGCATTACCGAGCAAACCATTTGCGAGGTGGCGGCCACGGGTGTCGACTTTATTTCGGTGGTCGCTCACCCATCGGTGCGCAGCCTCGATTTAAGTTTAAAAGCGTATTAGTAAACGGATATGATTGTTAAGACAAAAAACTACAAACTGGAAAAAAGACCTATGTGCGGCTGGCGCTGCGCAACGTGCTGAAGAAACAAGCATGGATTGCCATACTCGGCGCTTTGCTTATTTGCTCAGGGTATTTTCTGGCACCAAGCATCTGGTGGTTTATGGGTGCGTTGATCGGCCTCGGGTTATACTTGCTGTTTTGGTGGATACAGTTTTTTGGTGTGACGCAACTGGAGCAGGGCAAAATGCTTTTTGAAAGATTTTCATACGAGATCAGCAGCCAGCAGATACTGATGAAACTCAACCCGCGCGAAGGCATGCCGCTTAAGTGGGACCAGATTAAATCAGCCGCCATGGGCAAAGACTACTTTGTGCTGTTTGTGAACAAGGCCCAATTGATTCACTTGCCTTTCAGGATTTTCAACACCGAGAACGAAAGAAAATTTCTCAGCAGTATTCTCAAAAACAAAGGCCTCGTAAAATAGGGAGGCCGTAACTTAGCAGCATGAAAACTTTTTCTGTTGCGGAGTCGAAGCAGAAGATTTATCGATACTGCGCCTACCAGGAACGCAGCCACCAGGAGGTACGGAGCAAACTGTACACCTACGGGTTGCGCACTGCAGACGTGGAAGAAATTCTAACCCAGCTAATTACCGAGGGCTACCTGAACGAAGAGCGTTACGCCAAGGCATTTGCCGGCGGAAAATTCCGCATGAAACAATGGGGAAGGAACAGGATCGCGCACACGCTCGAGAGCAAGGGCATTTCCAGGAACTGTATTAAATCGGGCCTCCGCGAAATCGACGAATCAACCTATCGCGCTACCCTGAAGAACGTGCTGCAGAAGCAGGCGGAGCGCGGCGACACATCTTCCAATATCTTTTCCTTTCGCGATAAGCTGGCGCAGTTTGCCATTCGTCGCGGATTTGAACCCGACCTGGTGTGGGAGGTGCTGCGCGAAATGCTGCCAGGCTAAGGCCGCGGCATGTTCGTCGTTTTGTAAGGCCGGTGACAATCCTTGATTTTGCGAAAACTAAACTTTGGGGCTTAATTCGTATATTTTCCAAAAGACCTTGTGCGTTCGTAAATCCTATCTCCAACAGTTGAAATGTAATAGCAGATGAAATGAGCATAAAGAAAACTATACCC
>JAAURZ010000029.1 GCA_012031955.1 Bacteroidia bacterium | reverse complement strand
CCAGGGTTGGGTTCGTCCCAATCCCGCTAGCCAAGGGACCCGCCAGACCTTATGGACGCTGGGCACGGATCTTGGAGCTCCCCGCATCACGGAGGACGGGTTCTGGGAAATCGCCAACGTCTCGGTGATCCCTGACACAAAAACGACGCGGACCGTCAGTTTCGGCGCTTGGACGCACGTCGCCATCTTGCGCACCGGCGGCTCCGCCACGCTTGCATCCGCCGGTTTAGATGTGTACGTCGGGCGCTTTACGTGGGGCGTAAATTTCCAGCGACCTGTTTCGCAAACTTACAACAGCGACGATCAGGCAGAGATAAAGGGAGGAGACCGGTGGACGACCTCCCTCACTTTCAATTTTTAACTTCCTGCTCGTTGATTGAGGTATAATGTGCTTAGTAATCTGGCAATGCCCGGGCTATCACTGCCTGAATAGTGGGATAACAGCTCGTCAATTCAATCTGTATCTTGAATCAATACACCCTAGCGCTTCATTTTTCACAACATTTCATTTCAAAATAGCTGCGTTAGCGAACCGGATTGTGTTGAATGTTTGACCATCAACTGCGACTGGTCAATGACATCAGGGAGGTCGCAATTAGTTCGATCTCTTAATCAAAACTTAATTGGTTGAAAGCATTGTAAACTTCGCTTGCCCATTCTACCTTCGAATCATGAGCCCATTAACCTGTCCCTATTGGCGGTGGTGGGCTTTTTTTATGATGGAGAATCGGGGCATGACTCGTCGATTATTTTGTTTAGCTTATGAGGATAGACGCCATCATTATCGATCAGGAACCCTCTTCCTATCTGAAGAGTTGCCTCATCACGCAATTTCCCGATATCAAAGTGCAGGGCGAAGCGGCTGGCATTGGCATCGCGCGCAGGTTGATCCATGACGTCAATCCAAGCCTGGTGTTTGCCGACATGAAGCTTTTCAACATAGATTCCCTTCTGGAATTGACAGAGGGCCTGAGCAACCGTTGCGAGATGATCTGCCTTTCGGACCGCGCCGACGACGCTATCACCGCCCTGCGTCATCATGTGTGCGGCTTCATTCTCAAGCCCCTTAACGCCGGCGACATCGTGATCTCCGTGAAAAGCGCGATCAGGAACCTGGAAACACAGACAATCGCAGATACCCCGGTGGATCAGGCCGGCCTTCCGCACACGCGTCTCATAGGCATACCCACCATGGAGGGAATAGACTTCATTTACGTGCATGAGATCATCCGCTGCGAAGGCCTCCAAAAATGTACACGCGTTGTAACCATGCGAAGGAAGTCGCTGATCAGTTCCTACAACATCGGCGAGTTCAAAAAACTCCTGGACACATACGGGTTTTTCATGTGCCACAAGTCACATCTCATCAATCTCATGCATGTGAAGCGCGTTACCCGGGAGGGGTTTATCGTTCTCAGTGATGCTGAAGCCGTGCCACTGGCCCGTCGAAAACGCCTCGAATTCCTTCAACAACTCAAGCACCTCTAGAAATTACCTGCCGATAATTCCAGCTTTGATGCCGGTAATTCCAAATGCGCCGGCGCAGGTCTGATCTTCATTGATCATCGCCTCACTTTCACATAACATTGAATAGCAATCACAATGGCACCAGTGAAGTGATAAGAAGTATCATTTTGACAGCGGAACACGAATCTCAGGGATCACTGGACTATAGTAATATGAGTTCCGACGTGATCGTGGAGATCGAAGATGAAGACAGCCATTTGGTCGAGAGTTACGTGGCACCGTTTTATTCTTGCACATACCTGGAAGACTTGTTGAAGGGACACAAAGAAGGCATGGAGTATAAAGAAGGTCGCGCCTACATGGTGTTGAATGAAGTGCTAGTACGCGATTTGCAAAAGACCAATCTCAAGGAGATAATAGAGCGGATGGTGGAAGAAGGTGATTTTCAACTTGTATTTAAAAAGATATAGTAGCAACCGATGATACACTCATCCTTGTCATTCCTTACCAACGAACTCAACAGCTATTTGAAGTTGCGTACCGGCACACCGAATGTAAACAGGGTATTTCTCACCAGCGTGGCCACCGAAAGCGGTGGCGTGGTTATACCCGACAAGTCGCTGGGGTTGTCGCTCATGAACATAGAAGAAGAGAGAATGTTTAAAGACCAGCGCAACAGCTATATTAATAAAGACGGGCTGGCGGAGCACATCAATCCGGAGATAAAACTCAATCTGTACATCCTCATCTCCGCCAACTTCCAGAACAAAGAGGCCAATGACCCCACCGACGACTATGTGGAAGGCCTGAAGCAGTTGTCTTACGCCATCTCGTTCTTCCAATCAAAAAACGTATTCACCCAGGACAACTCGCCCTCCATGTCGGCCTTCGATGCCGACATGCTTAAGCTGGTGGTCGAATTGTATTCATACTCATTCGAACAACTCTATAACTTCTGGACGGTGGTAGGCACCAAATACCTGCCCTCGGTTTTGTACAAAGTGCGCCTCGTCAGGTTTCAGGAGCACGCGCTGCTCGATTCCAACCGGCCAATTGAGAAAATCAAAACCAAAGCCAACCACAAGGTATGAGCAGCATTGTGTATACCCGGCTATTCAATTTGAAAGTAAGTCACGACTACTTCAAAGATGGCGTGGCGAAGGGACTGATCATCCAGCCAACGCCACAAACCAGCCGGCAGCTCCGGAATGGTCGTATGCTGTTTCGGGTAAAACCCGATGGCGTTGTCGTATTTTACAGCGCAGCCGAAGACGAGGTTACGCCGCTCGTGAACATGGGTAAAGACCTGAGGTTGATCTTCAGCATCAGCATCATCGACCTGGATGAGTTCATGAACATCACGAACCTGGACGAGTCGTCGACACGAAAATTCAAGTCGTCGAACATGCTGTATTTCAAGAACGATCCGGCCAGCGTGTCAACCGATGCGGCCAATCCCGAGCAAATTACCCACACCCTGGTCGATTCGCTGCGTGACTCATTGTTCACGTATTCCTTCACGATAGCGGCGGCGCCACCGGAAGTTTTGTTTAAGCTGACCGATGAATCCGGCAACCCCGTGTCGGCTGGTAAAGATGGAACCGGCAGCCCGCTGCCCAACGTGCTTACTGTAAAGAAGGACGTCGACGGTGTTTACCGGCAGCAGGTGGACCTTCGCGATAAGGCGACTGGCAAGTACACCGTCACCATTCGTAATTCGGCCGACACACTTACACTTAAGGAAGAAGTTATCTATGCAGACGGCAGCCTCGTACCAAGTAAAATCGTCGGCATTGTGGACATCATCTATACAGCCGCGACCAATCACATCTACGCAGCCACGGAAGAATACGAGTTGAAGTTCCGGCGACAGTCAACCATCTGGAAATATTTCATCGCCGACAAAAACAAGAAAGTGGACCTGGTAGCTAACGACCTGCTCATCACAGATACCGGTTCCGGAGGTGGAACACCGTACGGCGTGTACAACTTTAGCCGCATTGGTGCGGAGCCGAACACCGATGTACGCGTAAACGGACTCGACACCGTCGTGTTTAAATCCAATGTGCCCATACCTTTTTTCGAACAGCCTAAGTTGAACATCGAGTTGCGCAAGAATCCGGGCAACGTGAGCGTGATACAACATCTCCCCAACCCATCGCATCGCGGTGTCACCAAGGAGGATGCGGGCCAACCAGCTTCAGAGATCTATGTATTTATATAAAAGACTATCCATATGGCTATTTACAAAACCCCAGGCGTATATGTCGAAGAGATATCAACACTCCCGGCATCCGTTGCACCCGTAGCGACCGCGATACCCGCGTTTGTCGGGTACACGCAAAAAAAGGAAAGGAACGGTGAGTCCATTCCTGTCAACAAACCGGTGCGAATAACGTCCTTGCTGGAATTCATACAGATATTCGGCGGGCCCTTCCCGGAATCATTCGGTGTGCGCCTTGCAGGTACGATGGCGGCCACCACCGCAGAGATTGTCGAGCCAACCGAATTTTCTCCTTACCTGCTGTACTACCAGGTGCGAATGTACTTGCCAATGGAGGAGGGCCTTGTTACATCGTGTCGTGGGAGACTATGTTACCACGGAACCTACTACCGCAGACATTTTGGTTGCCAACCTTATTAGCGGTGTCAACGCCGTGGAAGAAGAAGATGAGCCAACACTGCTGGTTGTTCCGGAAGCCATGCAGTTGTCTGCCACCGAACGGAAAACTGTGTACGATCAGATGCTTGCACAATGCAACAAACTCCAGGACAGGTTCGCCATACTCGACGCAGCCACAGGCGGTGCCACGGTGGTAGATGACGCCGATACGTTCCGTACCACGGTCGGAGCCGGTAACCTTAAATACGGTGCAGCCTATTACCCTAACTTGAAGACCGACATCTTCCGGTACGTGCAGGAAGGCAGCGTGATGGTGGAGGATAACCGCCCGACGCCTGGCAACGGCCCCTTCCACGGTTATAGCCTCGACAACGTTTCCAATGCAGGCGACCTTGCTATTGGGCAGATCGTGATCACCGACAATGACGTAGTAGACGGCGACACATTCACGGTGGATACCGACGACTTTGTTGAAGGTACCGACTTTGATAAAGGAGTTGATGCCACGGCTACTGCCGCAGCACTGGCACAGGCCATAAGCGCTATTGCAAATCCGGGCTACACCGTTGCACAGGTCGGTCCGGTAATCACGCTCACAGCCACTGCGGGCGCCCCGGCAATCGCGTTGGACTACAACGACAGCGGTACAGGCGATGCGGCGGCGCTATCGGGCAACAACCTTGAAGTCGTTAACCCGGAAAAGGCCCTTTACAATAAAATCGTGGAGATGCTGCAGGTATACAAAATGGAGTTGTATCCATGTGGTTCCGTAGCCGGTATCTATGCACGTGTGGATCGCGAACGCGGCGTATGGAAAGCGCCCGCCAACGTCGACGTGCGCGGCGTCAGCGCGCCTGTTGTGCTCGTCACAACCGAAGAACAGAACACACTCAACGTTCATCCCGGCACCGGCAAATCGATTAACGTAATCAGGAAGTTTGCCGGCAAGGGCAATCTCGTGTGGGGCTCCCGCACACTGGCCGGCAACGACAACGAGTGGCGTTACGTGCCCGTGCGCAGGTTATACATCTTCGTGGAAGAGTCGGTAAAGAAAGCGACAGAGCACGTGGTGTTCGAACCCAACGACGCCAACACATGGCTGAGAGTGAAAACCATGATCGAAAACTTTCTCGCAAAACTCTGGCGCGACGGCGCACTCGCCGGTGCCAAAGCCGAGGATGCGTTCTTCGTGAAAGTGGGGCTCGGCCAAACCATGACCGCCCTCGACATACTCGAAGGAATCATGAACATCGAGATCGGTATGGCCGCCGTTCGTCCGGCAGAATTCATCATCCTCAAATTTTCACACAAGCTTCAGGAGTCATAGCAAAAAATCAGGTTACTAAACAACGATAGTATGGAAATTCTAAACACACCCGGCGTATATATTAAAGAGCTGCAGACATTGCCAGCCTCCATTGCCGCCGTCGAGACCGCCATACCGGCGTTCATCGGTCATACAGAAAAGGCGAACGAGGATCCCAACAGCGTACCTGGCGACAATAAGTTGCTGCAGGTGCCCACCCGCATCACATCGATGCTCGAGTATGAAGCGCATTTCGGCGGCGCCAACAAGGAAGTGCCGCGTGTAACTGTTACCGACCGCTACAATGGCGTAGACGGGCAGCCGGCGGCGATGATTGATCGCGTCGTTAAAGTGGAGCAACCCGTCGCGGTGAGTGCATTCAAAATGTACCACAGCCTTCAAATGTATTTTGCCAACGGCGGCGGTCCTTGTTACATCGTGTCCGTCAACGGCTATGGCGGCGCCGTCACTGCCGGCGATGAGACCACATTCACAAGTTTGCGCGGCGGCCTTGCCATTCTTGAAAAAGTGGATGAGCCTACATTGATCGTTTTCCCCGACTACTTGTCGGTTGCAAACTACAAGAGTGTGTACGACGCCGCGCTGGCCCAATGTGAAAAGCTGGCCGACAGATTTGTCGTCATGGATGTGAAAGACAACTCCATCAGTCCGCTGAACGACGTGAAGGAATTCAGAGACAACGGCATCGGCATGGGTAACCTGAAGTATGGCGCCGTGTACTACCCCAATATCAAAACATCGCTCAACTATCGCTATGATGCCACGCTGCCGATCACGCACAATAAGACATACATAGGCACCGGCGCGCCGAACCCGGCCATTCCTGTCAGCAACACACCCGCCCTCAATTCATTGGAAGGTTCAGATCCGAGTCTCTTCCGGGCGGTTGAAGCGGAACTGAGGAAACTCTATCTCGACCTGCCGCCTTCCGGTTCGGTCGCGGGAATATACGCGCGCGTCGATGCACAGCGCGGTGTATGGAAGGCACCCGCCAACGTAGATGTTCGGAACGTGATTGAACCGAAAGTGAAAGTGACGCACGAACAGCAAGGTTCGCTCAATGTCGATCCATCATCCGGAAAATCCGTGAACGTGATCAGAACCTTTGCGGGAAAGGGACCCCTCGTGTGGGGTGCACGCACATTGGCAGGCAACGACAACGAGTGGCGTTATATCCCTGTAAGAAGACTGTACATTTTTATCGAAGAGTCGGTGAAGAAAGCCACCGAGTTTGTAGTGTTCGAGCCAAACGACGCCAACACCTGGCTGAGAGTGAAAACAATGATAGAAAACTTTCTCTCCAAGTTGTGGCGCGACGGCGCACTGGCGGGCGCGAAAACCGACGACGCCTTCTTTGTGAAGGTCGGCCTGGGGCAGACCATGAACGCCCTCGACATACTTGAAGGGAGGATGAACGTGGAGATAGGCCTGGCAGCAGTGAGGCCGGCGGAATTCATCATACTCAAGTTCTCTCACAAACTGCAACAATCGTAACGACAACATTTCCAAAACAATAAACAGCAAACACTATGGCACAATCATATCCGGTGGCCGCGTTTCATTTCCAGGTAGCATGGGGCGGCACACGCATTGGGTTTACGGAAGTCTCGGGACTTACCGTAGAACTGCAAACCATCGACTACCGCGAAGGCAACGCATTTGAATACCAGGTGACCAAGATGCCTGGCATACCCCAGTATTCCAACATCACACTCAAGCGCGGCATCTTCAAGGCCGACAACGAATTTTATCAATGGTTGAACACGGTGAAGAAAAACAATATCGAGCGACGCGAGATCACCATCAGCCTGCTCAACGAAGAGCACAACCCGGTAATGGTGTGGAAAGTGAAAGACGCATGGCCATGTAAAGTAGAAGGGCCATCGCTGAACTCCACAGGCAATGAAGTGGCCGTCGAGGCGATCGAGTTGTGTCACGAAGGGCTAACGATAGAGACACCGTAAGCACATGGCACGCGAACTGAACTATCCTCCTACCGGCTTTCATTTTATCGTCCGCTTCGAGGGGCTTCAGAACAAGTATCCGGGCATAGTCGACCAGGGCTTCCAGGAAGTGTCGGGCCTCAACGCCGAAATCGGTATTGAAGAATTCCGCGAAGGCGGAGAAAACCGGTACGCGCACCGGTTGCCCAATCCGGTTACCTATCCTACGCTCACCATGAAGCGCGGCA
This sequence comes from Bacteroidia bacterium, assembly GCA_012031955.1. The sequence goes on along the minus strand of JAAURZ010000029.1, from coordinate 3,629 downwards.
TGCTTATAGGGTCGCAGCTTGTACAGTGGTTCAAAGAAGCAGTGGAAGGATTTCAATTCGAAGCGCACGACCTTACCGTGGTGCTCCTCAACGCTGATCACGTACCGTTGCAAGCGTGGAACTTTATCAATGCCTGGCCAGTGAAGTGGTCAGTGGAAGGACTCAACGCGCAAGACAATTCCATCATGGTCGAGAACATTGAATTTGCTTATCAGTACTATCGCCGCGTCGATCCGGTCATCTAATTCCATTCCTATGCCAGTTGAGGTGAAAGAGTTGATTATCCGAACCGTGATCAATGCCACGGATGAGAAGAGCACTGCCGCCGCCAGCGAGAACCCGCAGGCCTCGAAAAACAGCGTAGCGGAAGCGGTTGAAAAACTGATGGAAGTGATCAGAAAGAAAAATGAAAGGTAATGGCGCTTACAGATATTTCTGAACCACTGGGCGGACTGGAAAAGCTGAAGATAACCGCTTTTGAAGATGACACGTATGCCAGGGCCACCAAGACATACGTGGTCATGTACAACCCCACCACGTATAGCACGGAGATCAAGACCACGTGGATTCCTGAAGAAGGTGTGAGCCCGGACGGGCGCCAGCTCCAGTTCAGGAGCAACCAGTCTGACAAGGCAACGTTCGAGTTTCTTTTTGACGCAACCGGCGCATCGCCGCCGGGCAACGATACACCGGGCAACGTGGACCTTAGCTACCTGGGTGATTCCGTCAACGCGTCGCGCGGTGAGTCCGTGAGCGCGATCGAAATCATCAAGGAAGACAAGCATGTAGACCGCGCGATTCGCGAGTTCCTGAACATGGCGCAGACCATCCAGGGTGAAACACATACACCCAACTATTTGCAAATCAACTGGGGAGCCTACCAGTTCCGTGGCGTGCTCGCCAGTGCCACCATCAATTATAAATTGTTCAACTCCTCGGGGCTGCCGATAAGAGCCACCGTGTCGGTTACGTTTCAGGAATCCATTTCACGGCAGGAGCAAGCCGCAGCCACATCGCGGTCGTCGCCCGACCTCACGCATGCGCGCGTGGTGCAGGCTGGCGACACACTTCCTTTGCTGGCGCGAAAAATCTACGGCGATCCGTCATTTTACATTCAGATTGCCCTGGCTAACAAACTCAAGAATTTCCGAGCGTTGAGAAACGGACAGCAAATATTGCTGCCGCCAATTAAGAAATAATACGCACTATGCCCGAGACCACCACACAGCAGAACACCAACGTAGCCACTTTCAAAGTTTTCGCAGGGGGCAGCGCAATTCCCGACGAAATTGGTGTGAGTCTTATCACCGTCTTGAAAGAAGTAAATAGAATCCCGGCGGCACAGGTAGTGCTCTTCGACGGCAGCGTGGCCACCGAGGATTTTGAACTGAGTGCGGGAGATCTTTTCAAGCCAGGCAGTGAAATAGAAATAAAAAGCCGGCTACAAGGGCGAGGAAGAAACGATCTTCAAAGGCATTGTGATACGGCACGGCATAGCGGCGAAAACCGACCAGTCATCCAAGCTACAACTCGAACTCAAGGACGTAAGTGTGAAAATGACCGTGGGCAGGAAGAACAAATACTTCGAACCCGATAGCCTCGACAGTGACATTATCGAAGAGATAATCGGCAACTACGCCGGCATCGACACCGACGTATCGGCTACCTCTGTCACGCATCAGGAAATGGTGCAGTACGCCTCTACCGATTGGGATTTTATGTTGACCCGCGCCGAAGCCAATGGCATGCTGGTGTTTGCGGATGACGGAAAGATAACGGTGAAGGCGCCGTCGTTAGATGAAACGCCTGCGCTCACCGTCACGTTCGGCGACAACGCCATCGAGATCGAGGCCGTCATGGATGCGCGCGATCAGTATGCGGCCACTAAAGGACGGTCGTGGAATTTTATAAAGCAGGAACTGACCGAACTCGACGGCAGCGATCCCGGCGTCGATGTTCCCGGAAATATTGCAGCCAGTGAGTTAGCCGACGTAATTGGTCTGGCCGAATGGCCGCTACAGCACGCAGGTCATATTCCCGATCAGGAGTTGCAAGCCTGGATCGACGCCCGCTTGCTCCGAAGCCGGCTCTCCAAAGTACGAGGCCGCGTAAAAGTGATTGGCGTTGCCAGTATAAAACCGGGAAACGTGATAGAGCTCGCCGGCATGGGCGATCGCTTCAACGGGAAGACACTTGCGGCTTCTGTCTATCACGAACTCTCGCCGGATAAGAAATGGTATACGCATATCGAGTTTGGTTTGGATCAGCAATGGACAGCCTGCAAATACGATGACTTTCTCGACAAGCCCGCGTCGGGCCTGGTGCCCGCCATTCACGGGTTGCATCAAGGCATCGTAACCAACATCCACGAAGACCCCGACGGCGAAGGACGCGTGCAAGTCCGCATTCCCGTCATTCACAACGAAGAAGACGGCGTTTGGGCGCGCGTGGCCACGCTCGACGGCGGACTCGGCGACGACGACGCGCCAAGAGGCACATTCTTCTTTCCCGAAGTCGGCGACGAAGTAGTGGTTGGTTTCTTCAACGACGACCGCGCGATCCCGTGGTGCTCGGCAAGATGCACAGCAGTACCAAGCCGGCGCCATACGACATCACCGAGGATAATTTCGAAAAGGGCATCGTCACGCGGGGGCAACTCAAAGTCACTTTCAATGACGACCTCAAGTCGATCACAATCGAAACACCGGGCGCCAACAAGATCGTACTTAACGACGACGATGAGTCCATTCTTTTGGAGGATAAAAGTGGAAATAAAATACAGATGAACAGCGACGGCATCACCATCGAAAGCGCCGGCGATGTAAACATAAAAGCGAGCGGCGATGTGAAAATAGAAGGCAGCAACATCACGCTCACAGCGCAGTCGCAGTTCAAGGCGGAGGGAAGTGGTGGCGCCGAACTATCGACCAGCGGTCAGGCAGTGATAAGCGGATCGATGGTGCAAATCAATTGAAGCAGATCAAATTACTAGAAAACTATGCCAGCAGCAGCACGCGTACTCGACACAACCAATCACGGTGGCACCATCATGGGACCGGGCGAACCGACCGTGTTGATAGGAGGGATGCCCGCCTGCGTGATGGGCGACAATCACGTTTGCTCCCTTCCGCCCAATGTGCATCAGCCCACAGCCAGTCCATTTCTTGTGGGAAGTGTGACCGTCCTGATAGGCGGCAAACCGGCAATCAGGGTCGGCGACACCTGCTTGTGCGGCGCATCGGCAGCAGTAGGTGAACCAACAGTAACAATCGGATAACATGGCAGGCGACAACTCATTCCTGGGCAGAGGCTGGGCATTCCCCGTAACTTTTCGAAAAGGAAGTTTCACCGTCGCCCTGTCTGAAGACGATACTGATATTAAACAGAGCTTGATCATATTATTAAAAACTTCATTGGGAGAACGTGTGATGCAACCAGAGTATGGAGCAAATCTCGTCGATATGCTTTTTGAGAACATCAACGTCACCACCGCCACCATCATCGTAAACCGGCTGAAGCGCGCGATCCTGTTTTATGAACCCCGCGTGAAAGTGAGCGACATCGATATGGTGCCAGACATTCCAAACGGTATGATCATGGTCACCATAGAATACACCATCATCTCCACG
>JAAURZ010000028.1 GCA_012031955.1 Bacteroidia bacterium | reverse complement strand
CCATGACGATCGTAAGTATGTATGCTTACATTAATCCCATCGTGGCGGTGCTGCTTGGCTGGCTGGTGTTGGACGAAACATTGAATTCGAGAGTAGTGCTGGCCATCGCGGTAACGGTGGCAGGCATCTATATTGTGAACCGCGGCTATCAGCTAAGAAATCTCTGGAAGACGCAATTCTCTGCAGACCGGTAAGCGCATGGACTTCAACACGACATCGGCCAATTCTGTAAGGGTGATCGATTACACGCCGGATCACCAGCCGTGGTTTGAAAAACTAAACCGCGAATGGATTGAAGAATTTTTCTGGATGGAACCCATCGACGAGGCTGTTCTCCAGCGTCCGGATGAGCACCTCATAAGTCATGGAGGCGCCATCCTGATGGCTACTGTGCATCACGAAATTGCCGGCACGGTGGCGCTGAAATATGTGACGACAGGCGTGTATGAATTCACGAAGATGGCGGTAGACAAAAAATTCCGGGGACAAAAGGTGGGGCTTCTTCTTTCAGAGGCTGCAATCGCCAAGGCGCGCGACCTCGGTGCAAATAAGATTATCCTGTATTCCAACACGGTGCTGGCACCTGCCATCGCATTGTATCGTAAATTGGGCTTTCATGAAGTGCCGCTGGATGGCCCTTACAAGAGAAGCAACATAAAAATGGAACTGCCCCTGACATGACGCCTGCCGACATTACCATACGGACCGCCACGCCAACTGACGCCGACCTGCTTTGTACGCTGGGCATCAAAACATTCCGCGAGGCATTTGGAGCCTACAACACAGAGGCAAACATGCTGCTGTACTTTAACGAGACGTTCACCGAAGAGCGCATCGTCGACGAACTGCAAGACCCGCAGACGGCCGCGTGGTTTATTGCCGAACATCAGGGCGAGGCCGTGGGGTACGCCAAACTGCGAACCGGCAAAGCGCCGCTGGCGCGTAAAGATGAAAAGACCATCGAGCTGCAGCGCATCTATTCAGTGAAGTCGTACCTGGGAAAAGGCGTGGGAAAAGCGTTGCTGCAGTGTTGCCTTGAATTCGCGCAGTCACACGACTTTGATTCGATGTGGCTCGGCGTGTGGGAACACAACGATCACGCGCAAGACTTTTATGCGCGTTGGGGTTTTGAAAAATTCGGACAACACGTCTTCACACTGGGCACCGACGATCAGACAGATCTGCTGATGGTGAAGAAACTAAAACCATAACCAAATGAACAAACTACAATGGTTTGAGCGCCAGTTTCAGTTCGGCGTGCCCGCCGGCATGCTTCCGTTTTACCTGATACGGCTCGAGGGCACAATCGTGAGACTGGAAAATATGGTGCACGGCATACAAGACCAGGCCCTTTCGCACCGGCTGGATGGCAAATGGTCGGTGAAAGAAAACATCGGGCACCTGGCCGAAGTAGATGAAATTGCGCTGAGGCGCATCGACGAGATGATCGGCGGCATATCTCCCATGTCGCCCGCGGTATTTGAGCCGCGCGGCGACTACAACCGGCAGCCGGTGACCGACGTAATTCAGTACCTGCGAAACAACCGTGTAAAGAACATGGCAAGATACGAAACACATCGCCGACCACGAACTGCTGAAAGCATCGCTCCACCCGCGTCTGAAAGTGATGATGACACCGGTAGACCTCGCTTACTTCGACGCCGAACACGACGACCACCACCTCGTGCGCATACAAGAAATCATACAAACCCTTATAAAACCATGAAGACTGTAGCCATCGTTGCTTTCGACAAATTCACCGACATCGACGTGTTTCTCGCGTGGGACCTTTTTAACCGCGTGCGACTGCGCGAAAAAAACTGGACTGTAAAAATTGTCGGCACACAGCCGCGCCACACGTCCATCTCCGGCCTTGCACTGGACATGCACGACTCGATCGAGATATGCAACACTGCAGACGTGGTGTTTTTTGGAAGCGGCTCCGGCACACGACAACTTATCAAGGATGACGCGTACCTGAAGCGCTTTTCGCTCGACCCGCAAAAACAAATCATTACTTCCATGTGCTCCGGTGCGCTGCTGCTGGCCGCGCTCGGAATACTTGACGGGCTCACTGCTACCACCTACCCAACGGTGGTGCCCGAACTGAAAGCATACGGCATAGACGTAGTCGAGCAACCACTCGTGATTCACGGCAACGTGGCCACCGCCGCGGGATGCCTTGCCGCCATCGACCTGGTTGCATGGATTGTTGAGAAACTGCTTGGCAAAGAAATCAGCGACGACGTAGTGGCCTCTGTGCAGCCGGTAGGCAAGGGGTTGGAATGCATTTATTAGCAACCGCAGGAAATTAAAGACCATGTACCAACTACTGGAAAACGACCTTCTTCATCGCAAAGCAATTCTATCACAAGCGTTCGAGATGGCGGAGAATTTCTTCAAGCATCAAGACGACGTACCACCGGGCCGTTACATTGCCTCGATGGACTACCTCGACATTCCGAACGACGGGCTGGGTGGTAACGAAGTGCTGCGCTTTTTCAGTACGCATTATGCGGACAAGATGGCCAACAGCGCCGGCTCGCGCTATTTCGGATTTGTGACCGGCGGCTCGACACCCGCTTCTGTCGCCGGCGACTGGCTGGTGAGTGTGTACGACCAGGTAATGTCGGGCGGATATGATTCCATCGCACCGCATCTTGAACGCCAGACGCTTCACTTTCTGAAGCAATTGTTCGGCCTGGACGCCGCCTACCAGGGGTCGTTCGTTACCGGCGCCACCATGGCCAACTTCGTGGGCCTGGCAACGGCGCGCCAATGGGCGGGCGAACAACACGGCGTCGACATCGGGGCCGACGGGGTTGCCAACGCGCCTGCTATTCCCATATTCAGCGCCACGCCGCACTCGAGTATCCTGAAATCGCTCTCGATGATGGGCCTCGGCAGAAACGCGCTCACACGCATCGATACACTTGCCGACCGGGAGGCGATCGACGTCGAAAAGCTCGAACACGCCCTGCGCACGGCCAACGGCCCGGCTATTGTCGTGCTGAATGCCGGCACCGTCAACACCGTCGATTCGACGACCTCGCGCGAATCGGCGCACTGAAAGTGAAATACAATTTCTGGATACACATCGATGCCGCCTTCGGAGGTTTCGCCGCGTGCTCGGATAAATACCGGCATTTGCTCGAAGGCATCAACGCCGCCGACAGCATCACCATCGAACGCACACAAATGGCTCAACGTGCCTTACGACGCCGCCATGCAATTCACCCGGCACCAGGCGCTACAGGTAAAGGTATTTCAAAATCACGGAGCCGCCTACCTGGGGCGACCCCTCTATCAACCCCGACTTTGTACACCTCACGCCTGAGAACTCGCGGCGCTTTCGTGCGCTGCCGTCCTGGTTTTCACTCATGGCCTATGGCCGAAAGGGCTATCAGGACATCGTGGAACGCAACTGCCACGCGGCGGCGCACCTGGGCAGGCAATTGGAACAAACACAACAGTTCCGGCTGCTGGCCCCAGTGCGCATGAATGTAGTTTGCTTTACCCTCTCCGACGACCCTGCAACGGACCGGGTAAAGGAATTGCTCGACCGTGTACGCGACGACGGCCGGGTATTTCTCACGCCCACCAACTACAAAGGTACGCCGGCCATCCGCGCCGCCATTTCCAACTGGCAAACAGACATCACCGATGTGGAGGTAGCATTCGCCGTGCTCAGCGAACAATGTGAACTGATGACTACCGTTCGTTCGGAGTAAATAAAAAGGCTTGCAAAAATTACCGCATATTGATTGGTTTACATTTCCAAAAAAGTTTATTTCAAACAAAACCATAAGTCATGGCAACACTTACCGCATCCATCCCTGTTGAACGCACACGCACGTCGCGGTTGAGCGCAACTGATTTCAACAACCTCGAGTTCGGCAAATATATTACCGATCACATGCTGGTATCGAAATACGCGGGTGGTCAGTGGCAAGACGCCCGGGTGGTGCCATTTGCCAACATGTCATTTTCTCCGGCGATGCTGTCGCTGCATTATGGTCAGTCGGTTTTTGAAGGGATGAAGGCCTTCATCAACCGCGAGGGAAACATCAATATTTTCCGGCCGCACAAACACCACGCGCGTCTGAACAAGTCATTGGAACGCATGTGCATGCCGGCGGTTCCTGAAGAATTATTCTTGCAGGGACTGCGCGCCGTAGTGGAAACAGACAGAGCGTGGATACCCACATCGGAGGGCGCTTCGCTGTACATCCGCCCCGTCGTGTTTGCAACGGAAGCCCGGCTCGGCGTAAAGATTGCCGACGAATACCTGTTCATAGTACTGCTGAGCCCTGTGGGTCCATACTTCAGCAAACCTCTGCGCCTGAAAGTGGAAGAAGAATTCGTACGCGCGGCGGAAGGCGGCACCGGCTTCGCGAAATGTGCGGGCAACTACGGTGGCGCTTTTTACCCTACACAACTCGCAAGACAACAGGGCTTCGACCAGGTGATATGGACCGACGCCAAAGAACATAAGTACATTGATGAAGCGGGCGTGATGAATGCCCTGTTTGTATCAGAAGGAAAATTGATCACGCCGCGACTCACCACCTCGCTATTGGATGGCGTAACCCGCGATTCCATTCTTACACTGGCACGCGACATGGGCGTGACTGTGGAGGAGCGCCGCGTAAGTGTGGAAGAGGTGAAGAACGGCATTGTTGCAGGAACACTCACGGAAGCGTTTGGCGCCGGCACTGCCGCCGTGGTTTCGCCTATTGCCACCATCAACATTCATGGTCAGGATTATCAACTGCCCGAAGTAACGGCCGACAGTTTCCAGCTTCGCGTGAAGCAGAAGCTTGGTAATATTCGTATGGGCACGGAACCTGACAATCACCAGTGGAACTATATCCTGTAGCACGGGTGAATAACATCCAACCATCCGTTTCATTAAATTAAGCAACGCCTTGAGAGCCGTTTTCTTTGAAGGGAAAGACCATCCCCTTGCCGTACGTGAGATAAAAAAATTCAAGCCCGTAAAAGATCAGGTACTGGTGCGGTTGCACGCGGCAGCACTGAACCACCGCGACGTGTGGATATGCCAGGAACAAACCAACGGAGGCGCCAACGGCATCATCCTCGGTTCCGACGGCAGTGGCGTTGTGGAGATGGTCGGTGAAGATGCCGACCCGCTGCTCATCGGCATGGAGGTGATCATCAACCCAAGCCTTGAGTGGGGCAACAATCCGTTTGTTCAGGGCGACGCTTTCAAGATATTGGGCTACCCTGACAACGGCACCTTCAGCGATTACCTTGTCATCTCCAAAAAATACATCTTCGAGAAGCCCGAACACCTGGGCTTTCGCGAAGCGGCAGCAATTCCATTGTCTGCCATCACGGCCTACCGCGCGCTGTTTTCCAAAGCTCGGCTTCGCGCGAAGGAAAAAGTACTGATCACCGGAGTCGGTGGAGGCGTGGCACTCTGGGCCCTGCAGTTTGCAGTCAGTTATCAGGCGCGCGTATTTGTCACTTCATCGTCTGAAGGCAAGATCGCCAAAGCAAAGCAACTCGGCGCCGAAGCAGGATTTAACTACATGGACTCCGACTGGACAGCGCAGGCAAAAAAAGAAGCCGGTGGTTTCGACATCATCATCGATGGCGCCGGCGGCGAGCAGTTCAGCAAATTTCCTGACCTGGCATTGCCGGGCGGCCGAATCGTATTGTATGGCCGCACGCGTGGCAACATTCCCGACCTGCCCACGCGAACAATTTTCTGGAAACAACTCTCCATACACGGCTCCACCATGGGCACGCGTGATGAGCTGCTTTCGGCCCTTGACTTTATCGAGAGCAGAAATCTGAGACCGGTAATAGACGCTTACTACCCACTGGAGCAAATCGACGCCGCCATGAAGCGGATGCAATCGCAAGAACAATTTGGCAAGATCGTACTCACCATGACCGATCAACTATGAGCACCACATTCAACAAAACAGATCGCACCACCATTACCCGCCTGCCCAAGCGTGGCACCTACGACGTGCAAACAGTGTACGACATTCTCGACGAAGCACTTTTTTGCACCATCGCCTATGTGCACGAAGGCCAGGCCTTCCAGATACCAACCGGCTTTTGCCGTGTCGGCGCGTATGTGTATGTGCACGGATCGGTGGGGAGCTTTTACATGCGCGAGCTGGCAGAAAAAAACTGCCGGTTTCACTCGGCGTCACCCTCATCGACGGGCTGGTGCTCGCGCGCTCGGCGTTCCACCACTCGGTGAACTATCGATCTGTCGTACTTTTTGCGAACGCGGAAACAGTGACAAATCAGGATGAACTATACCAGGCGCTGGAAATTTTTACAAACAAAATGCAGCCAGGCCGTTGGGACGACATACGCAAGCCCACCAACAACGAGTGGAAAGCCACCATGGTGCTGAAATTCAAGATAGAAGAAGCATCGGCCAAAGTGCGCACCGGGCCCCCGAAGGACGACGAAGAGGATTATGCGACGGACATCTGGGCGGGTGTGGTACCGCTGCACCTGCAACGCGACACCCCCGTTGCAGATCCGCAATTGAAAGCCGGCGTATCCCTGCCTGTGTACCTGACATAGCATGTCTTATTCTGGCTATTATTCTTTTATCTTTGACACGGGCATAACGTTATGAAAATTCTTGTTGTCGAAGATGAACAGAAGGTGGCTTCGTTTCTGAAAGACGGCCTTGAGGAACAAGGTTACGAAGTGACTGTGGCCTACGATGGATCGATGGGCGACCGCCTGTCGAACAACGTGGCCTTCGACATCATCCTTATGGACGTGGTACTTCCCGGCATCAACGGCATTCAATTGTGCGAGCTTGTAAAAAGCAGGAGCCCGCAAACACCGGTGCTTATGCTGACAGCCCTCGGCACCACCGACGACAAAGTGGTGGGCTTCGAAGCCGGCGCCGACGACTACCTCGTAAAGCCGTTTGCCTTCAAAGAACTGCTCGCGCGCATCAAGGCGTTGACTAAACGCAGCGTGGGCGTGGCCATGGAAAAATCCAGCCTGTTGCGTGTGGCCGACCTCCAACTCGACCTTGACAAAAAAGTAGCCATTCGCGGAGGCACCGCGATCTCCCTCACGGCTAAGGAATTCTCTCTGCTCGAATTCTTCATGCGCAACAAAGGCCGCGTGCTGTCGCGTGCTGAAATTGCAGAAAAGGTGTGGGACGTAACTTTCGACACCGGTACCAACGTGGTGGAGGTATATGTGAACATTCTGAGAAAGAAGATCGACAAAAATTTCCCAACCAAGCTGATCCACACGCGTATCGGCATGGGTTATATGTTTCAGGAAGGAACATGAACATCCGCACACGGCTCACCCTGCTCTTCATCGTCATTGTGGCCATCATCAATATCCTGGCGTCACTTTCCATTTATTTCTTTTCCGCCGACTATCGTGAAGATAGTTTTTACAATCGCCTCAGCAGCAGGGCCAACAATACCGCCAAACTGCTTCTTGAAGTTGACGAGGTGGATGCCGACCTGTTGCGGCGCATAGAAAGGAACAATCCGATGAGTTTGTCTAACGAAAAGATTTCCATCTTCAACTACCGAAATGAAATCCTTTACAGCTCCGACGAAGACAGCGTAATCAAGGCCGACATCGCGTTGCTGAATCAAATTCGCCTTGAAGGCGAATTGCGCTTCCGCCAGGGTGAATATGAAGTAATCGGTTTTCTTTTCAAGGATCGCTACGACCGTGTCGTGGTGGTTGAAGCAGCACAAGACATATACGGGATGCGAAAGATGGCCAACCTGCGGCTCATCTTGCTGGCAGTGTTTGGGGTAAGCATCTTTGTTGTATCGCTGGCGGGATGGTTTTTTGCAGGTAAGGCGCTTCAGCCGATATCGCGCGTTATCAAGCGGGTGGACGAAATATCGATCAACCGTCTCAACCTTCGTGTTGACGAAGGCGCCGGTCAGGATGAGATGGCTCACCTGGCCAAAACATTCAACAACATGCTCGAGCGCCTCGAAGCCTCGTTTCATGTGCAGCGCGAATTTATTGCCAACGCATCCCACGAACTCCGCACACCCCTTACCGCCATCACCGGCCAGCTTGAAGTGACTTTGCTGAATGAACGCACGGCGGACGGCTACAAGAAGGTGCTGGAGTCGTTGCTGGAGGACATCCGCTACGTCAACAAACTCTCCAACCGCCTGCTGCTACTGGCCCAGACCAGCACCGAAGTGTCGAAGGGTCAAGGCGTGCCGCTACGCGTAGACGAACTGCTGTGGCAGGCGCGCGAAGAACTCAACAAATCGCAGAGTGCATACGATGTGATAATCGATTTCGACAACCGGCTGGATGACGAGCGGCTGCTGACGATCGCGGGTGATGAGGCTTTGTTGAAAGTGGCGTTCATCAATTTAATGGAAAATGGTTGCAAGTACAGCCCGGACCACCGTGTGGAAGTGCACGTGAAGCACAGGCCACAATCGTTGCAAGTTGATTTCAAAGACCGTGGCATTGGCATTCCCGATGAAAACCTGTCGCAGATATTCGAGCCCTTCCACCGCGGCAGCAACGCCCAGCACGCGCCGGGGCACGGCATCGGCCTCTCGCTGGTATGGCGCATAGTACGGCTGCATGGCGGCAATGTGAAAGTGCAAACCAGGCTGAACAAAGGAACAACGTTCACGGTTGTGCTTCCCATGCCATCCTAGCACTCAAAAATGCGTTCACTTTTAAGACAAATTTAATTTCAGATTAATCGCACCCTTAACCTGGCGTTGTTCATTTGATGAAAAGAAGTCGCCATGGAACCGGAGAACAGAAGGATCAAGATCATTGCAGGCGCGTGCGCGATGCTCTTTGTGTTGTCGTTGCTATATCTCGGCAAGGAGATGCGTGCCAACTCGCGACTGGATGAAGGGCTCAACAACGAGCTATTGAAGAGCGAAAGACTGCTGTCGGAGAAACTGGCGTTGGAAAAGGAGATTGCGCACTACAAATCGTCCATCCACGGCCTTACCGAACGCAACCGGGAGCTGGACAAAATCCTCGCAGAGGAGCGCAGCAAGCTCGACGTGAGGGACCAGGAAGTAAAGAAGCTTGCCAGGCAAAACGCGTCAATGAGTCAGTACAAAGCCAAGCACGACGAGCTGGCGGGCATGCGGAGAGAACTTGAAAAGCAAATTGCGCTGTACGAATCAACCATTAAGCAACTGCGTGGCGACAACGAGCAACTTTCCAAATCGGTGGCGACGCTGGAAAAACAAAATCAGGACCTGGCACGGGAGCTGAATAACACGCGACTTGCCTCCATCAACGATGTGCGCATCGAATCGGTGAAGGGCAGGCATGAAAAACTTACCGTGAATGCGCGCCGCACCCGGCAGTTGAAAGTAAATGTAAGTGTGCCTGCGTCGTCGGACAATATCACGTTCAGGATCGCGGATCCGAACGGCAAGGAGATCACTTCGGAAGATGGCGTGATCACCGCCAGGGAACTGACCGGCAGCAAATCGCTGACGGCGTCTACCAAGCCCCGCGCCCATCACATTTAAACAAATGGAGATGGCCTACGTGCCCAAAGAAAAGCTAATACCGGGTGTTTACACCATCATGATACAGGAAGGCGATAATCAAATCAGTAGGTTACAGGTTAGACTTAGGTAATGGTCTTCCACTTTTTGCAAACCCATACCGGAGGTCCGGTATGGGTTTTGTTTTTTCTGGAGCATGGGAGTAGTTTTGCGCTATGACGATCGAGCATCTTGCCATGTGGACATCCGGCCTGGAAAATGCAGGCGCTTTTACGAAGAATTCTTCGGCGCCCGGGCCGGTACAAAGTATGTGAATGCCCCGAAAGGGTTCTCCTCCTATTTTCTCACTTTCGAAAGCGGCGCCCGGCTGGAGATAATGCACCGGGAAATATGGAAGCCAATGGCGGCGAGGAACGAATCGGTTTTGCTCATTTTGCCTTGGCCGCAGGAAGCAAGGCGGCCGTGGACGAACTCACGGAAAGAATAAGACACGCAGGTCATGTGGTGGCGAGCGAACCGCGCACTACCGGCGACGGCTATTATGAAAGCGTGGTGCTGGATCCGGAACACAACCGGATCGAGATCACGGTTTGATTTGGAATCCGTCCCCAGATTATTGTTATCTTCTCCACTCAAACTTATATTGTCATGCCAAAAACAACACGCAGAACCTTTATCGCAAGCGCGGCGGCGGTTACCGCCAGCGCGGCAACTTTTGGAATCACACCTATGGATACAGAAAAAGAGAAAACACCCCTGACTCATCACGTGTTCTTCTGGCTAAAGAACCCCGGATCAACCACGGACCGTGACAACCTGGTGCAAGGCGTGAAAGGACTGGCAAAAATTGAGACGGTGAAAAAACTGATCGTTGGCGTGCCCGCCTCCACAGAACAACGCGACGTGGTGGATGCAAGCTATGCCGTGTCGGAATTAATGTTTTTCGATAGCGTCGAAGGCCAGAACGTCTACCAGGACCACCCGCTGCACAAGAAATTTATCGAAGAACATGCTCACCTGTGGGACAAGGTGGTGGTCTACGACACACTCGAAGTGTAGGCGTCGTCAGGGTAATGACTTCAGCTTGTCAAGTTTCGCCTGCAGGATAGTCTTCCGCCGCAGACCCGCGTCGCGCACGCTGCGCTGTTCGCACACCTCTACAACTACTCCCTCATCCGCGCGCACCACCTGTTCGCTGGTCTGTACCTCCTGGTGACCCTTGGTGCGCACCTGCCCCGGGGGCCCCTGCCGCTCTGTGCCTCCTCCTTGTGAGCCACCTGCACGCCTGCCGACTGCCCTGAAATGTCACCACTGGGGGGCCGTTGCCAGTGCCTGGCATGTCAGCCGCGCTGGGCCGCGCTGCATCAACAGGGCGTCTGCGCCGCTGGCGCCCTGCTGGGTCAGGTGGCACGGCAGGCTTGCCGTTCGTGGACGGCGATCAGGGACGGTCAAGGGGAAGTTGAGACCAGCCTGTCATGCCGTCTCGGTTCCTGCGGGCAGGGCTGCCATGCGCGAGCAGCTGCATGCTGCTGCTGTCCGCGAGCGTTTGTGAGCCTTGGCAGATTGGCCGGAGGCCTGGCTTGTTGGAAAGCATCCGTTCGCGTCGACCGCCTCCGTGTCGTACCGCGCCGGCACATGCCCCGGAAGTGCTAGTTTGCATCTACATAGATAGATGGTCATCGATGCGACAGTTGTGGCCACGAGTGTGACATGCATTGTGCTGGACACAAGGACAGGCTCGTTCAGCTGGGAGTTTCGTGCACCGTGTGTGCGAGCCTGGCAGC
>JAAURZ010000027.1 GCA_012031955.1 Bacteroidia bacterium | reverse complement strand
TGAAAAACATTCGCGAAGAGAAAGGACTCACCTACGGCGTCAGCGCTTCGCTGCATGCCATGCAACACGACAGCTACCTTGTTATCGGCACCGACGTAAACAAAGAAAACCGTGAGTTGACTTTTTCCGAGATTGCCAGGGAAGTGCAGCAATTACAAACGGAGCGCGTACCTGACAGCGAACTTGATACGGCGCGCTATCATTTTATTGGCAGCTTGCAGTCGGATTTATCCACGCCCTTCGCACACGCCGACAAATGGAAAAATATTCTGCTGTTCGACTTGCCGGAAGAATACTACACGTCGCTCCTTCAAAGATTGCAGTCGGCCACAGCCGACCAGTTGATAGAGGTGGCACGAAAACACTTCAACAACGAGTCGTTCTTACAGGTTTCGGCAGGCTAACGTGCAACCTGCTCTACCCGCACCCCTACTGACAGCACACCCCGGAGTGTGTCTGTACGCATAAACTGCTCCACCTTCAGGTTGAATTTGCCCGCATAGCGGAACTTCCTTTTCTCGAGTAGCAGAAACTGGTGGTCGTACACATCGCCGAGGCCACTGCGGCCAAACGGCTCGCCTGTTTTCTTATCGAACAGAAATTGAGATGTAAGCTTCGTTTGAAGCACTGCACCTGTCGAGTCGGCCAGGTAGTAGGTAAAGTAGATGTTTGCGTTAGGGTAGCTGACTTCGTTGCGCAGGTTCAAATATATGTTGTACTCGGCAGTGGAATCGGGTATACGAAACTCGAACGAGGGAATGTCTGTTACCAGCCATTCGCGTCCGGTGAAGTCGATGTTTTTTCATACACACGACTGTCATCACAAGCCGACAGTGTGCACGCAGCGATGAGCAGGCAAATCAAAATCCTCATGAGCGCCTGTTCGATTTTGGCGGACGGTTGTCGGTACGCGGACCGCGTTTCTTTTTCTTCTTGCGCGACTTGTTCTTGAATTTCTTGTCCATCTGCTCAAGGTCGCTGTTGAGCTTGGCCACAGGTTCTTTTTCCAGTTCCACATCAAGCTCGAGGCTGGCGGGCTTCTTGCCGGCCTGGTTCATTTTGAGGATTTCATTTACGCGCGTCACGTCGAGCGGGTACCAAGTGTTTTCTTCACGATATCCGAACCACATTATTTTCCTGAAGATGTCTGTCTTCTGAAGCATCGCTTCTCCTTTGTCTGTGAGCAACGGAGCCTCTACCTTCGGTATATCCTGCAGGGCCTCCATGTATGTTTCGAGTTCGTAGTTGAGGCAGCATTTGAGGCGCCCGCACTGGCCTGAGAGCTTACTTGGATTGAGCGACAAGTTCTGGTAGCGCGCGGCGCTGGTGGCCACGTTTTTAAAATCGCTAAGCCAGGTGGAGCAGCAGAGCTCGCGGCCGCATACGCCGATGCCGCCAAGACGCCCGGCCTCCTGGCGGAGACTTATCTGGCGCATTTCCACGCGTATCTTGAATTCGGCTGCGAGTACCTTGATCAGTTCCCTGAAGTCGACGCGGTCGTCTGCAGAATAAAAGAACGTAGCTTTGGCATTGTCGGCCTGATACTCAACGTCCGACAGTTTCATTTGCATTTTATATGTGCGAATGATTTCGCGGGTGCGATAGAGCGTTGGCAGTTCGCGCTTCTTCACCTCTTCGTGCTTCTCGGTGTCGCGCTGTGTGGCCATGCGATAGACCTTTTTGATATCGCCGTCGTTGGCCACTTTTTTCTTTTGCATCTGCAGCCGCACAAGTTCGCCCTGCAGTGAGACGTATCCGAGGTGGTGACCATTCGGCACTTCCACAATTACGGCATCACCGGTTATGAGTGTAAGTTTTTCGGGGTTGCGAAAAAACTCTTTTCTTCCGTTTTTGAATCGCACCTCTACGATGTCGAATTTGTCTTCCCCCGGCAGGTCCATATTAGACAGCCAGTCGAACACATTCATTTTATTGCAGCCTCCGGTTCCGCAAGCGCCGTTGTTTTTGCAACCTGCCACCTGCCCATCTTTGGCTGTTCCACATGCACATCCCATTTTAATTAGTCCATTTATATAGTTCAACAGCGCGCTACTGAAGCTTCAGTAATCGCGCCGATATCTTTCTAAATACAATCCATCCCACTGCACCTTTGAAGCCTCGGCGTAGGCGGTCTCACGAGCCTGCCTCAGCCCCTGGCCGATGCCGGTTACGGCAAGCACGCGGCCTCCGTCGGTAAGCACCTGGCTGTCAACTGCGCGGGTACCCGCATGGAAAATGATTGACGCATCTCCATTCTGATCGAGGCCGCGCACGTGTTTCCCTTTTTGGTAGTCGCCGGGGTATCCGCCGGACACCAGTGCCACCGTTACAGCACACCGGTCGTCTACATCTACCTTGCGTGTTTTCATTTCGCCCCTGGCGCAGCCTACCAGCAGGTCTACAAGATCTTCTTTTATGCGAGGTAGCACTACCTGGGTTTCGGGGTCGCCCATGCGTACATTGTACTCGATCGCGTACGGTTCTCCACCCACATTCATGAGTCCGATAAAGATAAACCCCTTGAATGCTATTTGCTCTTGTTCAGTCCGTCGATGGTGGGTTTACCACCTTTTCGTCCACGCGTTTCATGAACTCGGCATTGGCAAACGATACCGGCGAGACGGCGCCCATGCCGCCGGTATTTGGTCCTGTGTCACCATCGCCTATACGCTTGTAGTCTTTTGCTTCTGGCAATATGACATAGTTCTGGCCATCAGTAAGTACAAATACGGAGAGCTCGATGCCATTGAGGAATTCTTCGATGAGCACTTTGGCACTTGCTTCGCCAAACTTGCGATCAACCAGCATCTCGCGGATCACCCCTTTGGCTTCGGTCTGCGATAGGCTTATCACCACGCCCTTGCCGGCGGCGAGGCCATCGGCTTTGAGTACGATAGGGGGCTTGCACGTAGAAATGTAATCGCCGGCTGCCTTGAGGTCAGCGGCGGTAAAGGCCCGAGCCTTGGCTGTGGGTATTCCATTGCGCAGCATGAACTGCTTCGAAAAGTCTTTGCTTCCCTCCAGTTGGGCGCCCTCGCGGCCCGGGCCTACCATGAGGATGTTTTTCAGATCGGCGTTGGCTTCAAAGTGGTCTCTGATGCCCAGCACGAGCGGGGCCTCGGGCCCGACCACCACCAACTCAATCCCTTTGTCGATGCAGAATCTGCCGATTCCTTCAAAATCATCGGCCATCAGAGGCACGTTATCGGCCACGGTGGATGTGCCGGCGTTGCCGGGTGCCACGTAAAGCCGCGAGCAATTCTTGCTTTGCCGTATTTTCCAGGCAAGCGCGTGTTCGCGACCCCCATTTCCAATGATCAGTATATTCATTTGGTAATAATTCTATTTTCTATGGCTCTCCCGAACGTCCACGCAACACTATCATTCAGTTCGGTCTGCTTTGCCGTTACAAATCTCACGGCATTTTTAGCCGTTAGGCTTCAAAGATAGAGATTATGATGGATTTTCTCCCCTCCGTGTAGAGAATGCGTTGACGGGCGACCGGGGTTGCCGCCGCAATTATTTTCTCTCCACCAGGGGCAAACCTGCGATCGCAACTTTCATTGTCGGCGTGAGTTTTTCGACACATGAACTCGCGTCCTTTTACAATAGCATCTGCCGGAGGGACAGGTCCTCCGGCATGGAAACTCTACCTTGTGAATTACCTTGATGCTATGTTCACTAAACCTAAAAATTAACGCAACGGACGGACGGCGGCTTCCTGAAGTTTCACCGACCCAGGCAACCAAAATCACTATGAAACACCGCCGCACCGGCACCCGGTTGAATGCAGGGTATGCCAATGCCTTCAACCCTAGGGACGGCACCGGGCGGCAGTGTAAGCTGTGCGGCTGCTATTGCATCCGTGTGTGTGAAGCAAGCCCGCAAGGTGAAGGTCGTTTGTGTGGGATAGGAGTATACCGGCATACAACCTGACCACCGCTGCGAGCTTGATATCGAAACTCCATGGCCTTGCCGTCGGGAGACGGTCGCCATGCACTTGTCTTCGAATCGAAGTCTGTTACATAAAAGTGTGATCAGTTACTTCATACCTGATCCATCCTATCGCTCGGGCGAAATATTTTTATCCGCCGTTTGAATCACAATGCAACTTAGCGCAACACAACAAAGAAGCGGTTTGAAATTTCGTTTAGAAGGTTCGAGTTTTCGTCTTATTCATGATCCTCCAAACACACGTGGTGATTTGTTGACCCATAAATAGTGAGGAGCTTGTGAGGGGTTCAAAAGAGAAGAGCCCGACTTGCGGTCGGGCTCTTTCAATTTCTTTTTCAGAATTTTTAGTTGGCGTACTCGGAGAGAAATTTGATGCGCATTAAGCGCACTTCTTCTTCAGTGTATTCGCTGCCCACATCGTTCATCGCTACTTCGAGGCTGTCCGTCTCGGAGCTCAGGAAGTAATCGTAAAGGTCTTCCTGCTTGTGTTCGTCCAGCACTTGGTCGATGTAGTAGTCGAGGTTGAGTTTTGTGCCCGAATAGCAGATGTTCTCAATCTCGGTGAGCAATTCTTCAAATGTCAGGCTCTTCGACTCAGCGATCTCTTCCAAATCGATTTTCCGGTCGATTTGCTGGATAATGAATATTTTGATCTTGGACTTATTGACTGACGATTTTACCACCACGTCGGCGGCAGTTTCGATGTCGTTTTCGTCGACATATTTTTGGATAAGTGCCAGGAACTCGCCGCCAAACTTGGTTGCCTTGCCCATACCCACGCCACCCACTGCCGCCAGGTCTTCGCTGGTGGTGGGATAGGTGGTCGCCATTTCCTCCAGCGATGGGTCCTGGAAGATCACGTAGGGCGGAAGGTCCTTGTCTTTCGCAACCTTCTTACGCAGCGTCTTCAGCATCTCGAACAATTTCTCGTCGTATGCTTTGGCGTTTACCGGCGTGCGTTCGGATTCTTCCTCCTCATCGATTTCTGTAGTAAAATCGTGGTCGCGGGCCAGTTCGATGCCGTAGGGATCTTTAAGAAATTCCTTCCCTTTCGCTGTGATTCTCAACACACCGATGTTGTCGATGTCTTTTCGAGAACTGATAGATGAGTGTCTGCCGAATTACAGATTTCCAATAATCGGCTTCTTCATTGGCTCCTTTGGCATAAATGGGCAGATCGAAGTGACCGTAGCTTTTCACGTATTCATCCTCCACGCCACGAATTACATTCACGAGGTGATTGAGGCCGAAGCGTTCGTTGGTTTGCTTGCACGCTTCGAGCACAATTTTTACAGCAGCCGTTCCGTCGAATCGTTCCCGCGGATGTACACAGTTGTCGCACATGCCGCAGTTGTCTTCCATGAACTCTTCGCCGAAGTAGTGGAGCAACTGCCGACGCCTGCACACGGGCGACTCGGCGTAGTACTCCATTTCCTGCAAAAGTATTCTTGCGTTCTCACGTTCCTGCACCGACTTATCCTTGTTAAACTTCTCCAGTTTGTTCAGGTCGTTGTGGCTGTAGAACATAAGGCAGTGGCCTTCGAGTCCGTCGCGGCCGGCGCGGCCGGTTTCCTGGTAGTAACCCTCGACCGACTTGGGTACATCGTAGTGCACCACGAAGCGAACATCGGGCTTGTCGATGCCCATTCCGAAGGCGATGGTGGCAACGATAATGTCTACTTCTTCATTCAGGAAATCGTCCTGATTTTTTATACGAACATCGGGATCAAGGCCGGCGTGGTAGGGTGCCGCCTTGAATCCGTTTACGTTCAGCAACTGTGCTATCTCTTCCACTTTCTTGCGACTCAGGCAGTAGATGATGCCCGACTTGCCCTTGTGTTCTTTCAGAAATTTGATGAGTTGCTTCTTTGTTTCCTTCTTCGGTCTTACCTCATAGTAGAGGTTCTTGCGGTTGAATGACGAGATAAATACGTCGGCCTCCTCCATTTGAAGGTTGCGCTGAATGTCGTTTTGCACCTTGGGCGTGGCGGTGGCTGTAAGCGCGATCACCGGCAGGTCGCCAAGGTTTTGTATCATTGTCTTGATGCGGCGGTATTCAGGCCGGAAGTCGTGACCCCACTCTGAAATGCAGTGTGCCTCGTCGATGGCAACAAATGTTACATTTACTTTTTTCAGAAACTCGATCGTCTCTTCCTTGTTGAGCGACTCGGGGGCGACGTATAGCAGCTTCACCGCGCCGTTCATGCAATCCCGTTTCAGCCTTGTGATCTCGCCTTTGCTGAGGGTTGAGTTGAGGAACCGTGCGTTTACACCATAGGCATTGAGTTGGTCTACCTGGTTCTTCATTAATGCAATAAGCGGTGAGATAACAATTGCCAGGCCTTCGTGCATCATAGCAGGCAATTGGTAACACAAGGATTTGCCCGCACCGGTGGGCATGATCACAAACGTATTTTTACCATCCAACAGGTTCCGGATGATCAACTCCTGGTTGCCGCGGAACTGGCTGTATCCAAAAACTTCTTTTAGTCTTTCTTTTAAGGCGTCTTTCTCTTCTACCAACATCTTTCAACTGAATAAAAACCTATTATGTATCTTTGCTTCTAAACAAAGCTAAAGTTGTAAGGGCATTGAATTTAGTAAAAAATATCAAAAAAATTGCACGGGATGTTTTATTAAATGAATCCGAAGCAATACAAAATCTTGCACAATTTATCGACGATGACTTCGAGGCTTGTGTGAATGAAATTTATTCTGCCAAAGGCCGCGTAGTCATTACAGGCATTGGCAAAAGCGCCATTATCGCTAATAAAATTGTGGCTACGCTCAACTCAACGGGTACACCTGCTTTGTTCATGCACGCCGCTGACGCAATCCATGGCGACTTGGGCATGGTGCAGCGCGACGATATTGTGATATGCTTATCTAAAAGCGGGAATACTCCCGAGGTTAAGGTACTAATACCTCTTCTCAAACGTAGAGGCTCAAAGCTTGTTGCCCTTGTTGGCAACGCAAACTCTTACCTTGCCGAGCAAGCCGATTTCGTGCTCAATGCATCGATTGCGGAAGAAGCATGTCCTAACAACCTGGCACCTACAACAAGCACCGCGGCACAGTTGGCCCTTGGCGACGCGCTTGCTGTTTGCCTGCTCGAGCTAAGAAATTTCTCCAGTTCCGACTTTGCTGCGCTGCACCCCGGAGGCTCGCTTGGCAAACAATTGTATCTGAAGGTTGCCGACATCTTCAGTCGTCACGAACTGCCGCTGGTACGCCCTGACACGCCGCTTAAAGACGTGATCGTGGAAATTTCGTCGAAGCGGCTGGGTTGTACGGCCGTGGTTGATGATGGCCGCGCGCTGCTGGGCATTATTACCGACGGCGACCTGCGCCGAATGCTTCAGAATGACGAACTGGACTTCCGGGCGGCAAAAGCCGCCGACATTATGTCCAGGCATCCGAAAACAATCGAAAAAGATGAATTTGCCGTGAAAGCCTTACATGTGATGCAGGAGAACAATATCATGCAATTGGTGGTGGTGGCCGACCAGAAGGTGGAGGGTTTTATTCACCTGCACGACCTCCTGAAAGAGGGAATCGTTTAAAAAAATTCAATTTGCTTTCATAAAATTCTGCGAGTTCCTTCATTTGTAACACCTTATAGGCAAAATCCGAGATGAACAAAAATTTGTATGTTGTGCTGATGGCCGGCGGTGTTGGCGTCCGCTTCTGGCCCTACAGCCGCAACACAAAACCAAAGCAGTTCCTCGACGTGCTGGGCGTCGGCAAAACGTTGCTTCAATCCACTTTCGAAAGATTCCTACCTCTCTGCCCGCCCGAGAACATCTATGTTGTGACGCATGAAGAGCATGCGGGCCTGGTGAGAGAACAGTTGCCTCTAATGCGCCCCGACCAGATTCTGGCCGAACCCATGCGCAAGAACACTGGCCCCTGCATTGCCTACGCGAGCTATCGCATTTCGCAGCGCGACAAAGACGCTGTAATTGTAGTGAGTCCTTCCGACCACCTTATTCTCAAAGAAAACGAGTTTATCGCCGTGGTGAGCAAGGCCGCCGACATGGCCCGGCAACAAGACAAGCTGCTTACCATGGGCATACAACCTACCCGGCCCGAAACGGGTTACGGTTATATACAGTACCTGCCGGAACAGAACTTTGCCAAGAAGGTGAAGACGTTCACAGAAAAACCGGAACTCGCACTCGCCAAGAAGTTCCTGGAAAGCGGCGACTTTGTATGGAACTCAGGCATATTCATTTGGGGCGTGCAGGCAATCCTGTCGGCCATACAGCGGTACCTGCCCGAAATGACGGAGGTCTTCGAAGAGGCCCTGCCCCGGCTGGGAACGGCAGAAGAGCCGGAAGCGATCAGGGCCGCGTACATGCAGTGCAAAAGCATTTCCATCGATTATGGCATTATGGAAAAGGCCGACAATGTGTTTGTTTGCCTCGCAGACTTTACGTGGTCGGATCTGGGGGTCGTGGGGATCGATTCATGATATCTCGGCCAAGGACACCGACAACAATGTGATCAGCGCCAACGTGCTCACGTATGGCGTAAGAAACTCCATCATCAAAGGTTCGTCCGACAAGCTGATTGTGGCGCAGGGGCTGAATGGCTACCTGATCGGTGAGTTCGGCAACGTGATTATAGTGTGCGAAAAAGATAAAGAGGAACAGTTCCGTCGGTTCGTTAACGATGTAAAAACAAAACCCAACGCCAACGATTTCCTCTAAGGCGGTGCTTATAAGTTCGTAATGAAGACCCTATATACTGTGCTCATGCTCTGCGCGTGCGGGTGTGCGCATGCGCAAACATTTTCTCTCCATCAACCTACGGTGTACGTCGAAGTGTACGGCCACTCGCTCAACTCGGTCACCATCAACCTGGAGAAGGTCTTCCGTGGCAATCACCGCACCAAGTGGGGCTACAGGGTGGGTGTCGGCGGCTTCACCCCTTTCACAAAAACACTTGTGTTACCTGTGAATGTATTCGGTTTTACCGGCTACCGCAATTCGCACTTCGAGTTTGGCGCCGGCTTGTCGTACACACGTGCCAACTTCGATGTGGTGAACGCTACCACCGGCGAGGTCATGGATTACAACTCTTCGCTGCACGCACCGGTTCATGTAGCGTATCGATTTCAAAAGCCTACGGGGGGATTGTTCTTTAAACTGGGTGTGAGCAACTCGATACGGCTCGCCGAATTCTCCACCTACGAACGAGACTCGCCAGTGTACTCCACCATTTGCCTGGCGCTGGGTTATACCTTTTCGCGCTAGCGGTTTCGTCTCTGGCGCAGAATTTCAAACGCGGCAACGCCGGTGGCCACCGACACGTTGAGCGAGCCGATGTTTCCCTGCATGGGTATCTTAACCAACTCGTCGGCGTCGCGCAAAAGCAGGTCGCTGATGCCGTCTTCTTCCGAACCCATGATGAGCGCGATGGGTCCCGAAAGGTCTATCGCATATAACTCCTGTTCCGCTTTCTCCGTGCATGCAATCACACGAATGCCGCTTTCGTGCAACAGCCGGATGGTGTTCTTCAGATCCTTTTCGCGGCACACGGCCACATGGTTAAGCGCACCGGCCGATGTCTTCATGGCGTCGCTGGTTATGGGTGCGCTTCCCTTCTCGCCAATCACGATCGCATCGACCCCGGCGCACTCGGCTGTGCGCGCAATGGCGCCAAAGTTGCGTACGTCGGTAATGCGGTCGAGCATGATGAGGAAAGGCTCGCGCCCGTTGGTGAATGCCTGATGTACCAGGTTTTCGAGTGAGGCGTAGGACACCGCCGACAGGATGCTGATAACACCCTGATGGTTTTTCGAGGAAAGCCGCTTGAGTTTTTCGGGCGGTACGAACGACACGGGGGATCGACGACTGCCGCGCTTCGTTGATCAGTTCCCTGATCAGTTCGTTGTTGAGACCGGACTGGATCATCACGCGTTCCACCGTCTTGCCCGCGCGAATAGCTTCCATCACGGCGCGGGTCCCGTAGATCATATCCGTTTTATTGTCCATGCCGATTTATCAGAATCTGGCCTTTCGCCAGAGATTTACTACTTCGTACCAGGTTTGCTGATATTTGTTGTCGCGCACCAACACAAAGTTGTCAGGGTCAAACAGGCTGCCTGATCGTACAAAGGTCAACTCCAGCGTGTAGTAGTTCGTTTTGTAGCTCCACACCTCACGGTCGCCAAACTTGTATACCTGGTTAGGAATACCGAATAAAATATACGCCATACCCCGGTCGGTCATCCAGCCCTGCTTATAAGACGAGAAGTAGTAGTTTCCCCACTCCACGTGTTGAAAATAACTGCGCATGAAATCTCTGGCGCGGTCGGCATTGCCGGTGACGCTCAACACCGTTTTGTCAAATACCTTTTTGTCTCCACGACCGGCCTTGAGTTTCTCATATTCCTGTGGCGTGCAAATGTATTGCAGCGGCTCTACGAGGGTTTCAAGTTTCGCAAACTTAGGGTAGTCGTCTTCCACGCGGAAAGCCAGGCCTCTGCGTTGTGAGGTGTCGCTTTGCAATAAGTAAAGACCTTTTTTATCGAGGGTGATTGTCTGCCCTGCCTGTATCGTATAGGTCGTGTCTACGTTCATGGTTTTGGAGACACGGTTGAGCCCCTCCGAAAAAGCGGGCGCCGCCGCCGGAAACTCATGCGAAAAATAGGTGACCACGACAGTGCCTTCGGGCTGTATTCCAACCGGCCGCACAGTCGACCCTACGCTTACGAACTTGTCAAACGATCCGGTACGCCATCTTTTACAAGGAAAAATTTCTCGAAGTGCTCTGGGTCAAGTATCTCATAATGGAGCCACGCCTGCTTTGCTTCCAGGCTCACCACTTTCGCTACGAGTATCGGTGGCGCGTCCGCACTTGAAATCACAAGACTGCCCGACCTGACTTTTTTGTTGCTCACATTTACGACTGGACTTATCTTGTCAATGTCGAGTGTGTCGCCTGTTTTGTCGCCGATCGCCTGTCGGCCTTCCCATACAATCACAAACTTGCTGGCATCGGCCTTCAGCGTGTCCTTGCTTTCCAGCCTGAAGAGCACCGTCCATCTCTCAGGCTGGTGTATAACCTTCCATGAAAAAGCGAATGACTGGTTGGGGTCATACTGGTAGTTGTAGTTGATATCCTGCAGCGCCTGCGCTGTGGCGCCGGAGGCGACAAATAAGAAAAGGCAAAGCGTGGTGAGTTGTTTCATGCCGGCTGAGTCCAGATTAGTGCATTCGTTAAGTTAAAACAAGCCACCGCTAACTCCAGCGGCGTTACGCAACTATTTCAACTCCATTAATGACGTTGAAAATTAAAGAAAGGATTCGGAATACTTTCACGGGGCTTCCTGTATTTTTTACCGCACTTTTCGCAACATGGCCAAACTTTACACTACAGAAATTACCTCGGATCAGATTGTTTCCGACAACCCGATACATCAACGTTTGTTTAAACGCCTA
>JAAURZ010000026.1 GCA_012031955.1 Bacteroidia bacterium | reverse complement strand
TTCCCATTCAAAACCACCAATTGGGGTATGGAACCGTACGCCGCCGTGCGGTCATGTCCGCAGGCGGACAGGAATTATAATCTTGAAATAGCTGTTCGGAATGTGCGCGCTCAACCCTAAGTTTGCATTATGATTCAGCAAATCGTGATCGGATTAATTTTCTGCGGGGCCATTGCCTACCTCGGTCGCCTGGTTTACAGGGCGTTCAAGACCGAAACTGCCTGCGCTTCGGGCTGCGGCAAATGCAGCGCCGTCGACTTCAAGAAAATTGAAAAGGAGTTGCAGCAACGTGGCCTTTGATTCAGGCCTCGGCCCAAACCCGGGTACCTTCCGTACAATTTCTACACATTTCGATTTCACTGCGCGCCTTCAGTAGCGACTGCCTGAATGCGTTGTAAGCCGAACCTTTCCAGATTGTTTCAAACGACGTCGACTGCAGATCGCCCATCACGTAGTGTGCATCTTTGTCGAAGCAGCACGGCACCACGCGTCCGTCCCAGGTGATCACACAGCCCTGCCACATTTTCCAGCAGTGATTCAGCAGTTCATTCTTGATCGCATACTTGCCATTCGCACCTAGGCGGTAGCGCGAGTAGCGTTCGTTCACCGGCATAAGGTCGGAGCCGTTTTCGTAGTCGTATATCTGCGCTGTCTTAAGCACCACCTCATCCACACCCAGTTTGTCGGCCAGGGTGTACACCTCCGGCACCTGGTGCTCGTTGGGCCTTACAACAAGAAATTGAAAAATTGTGTGAGGGGTCTTCGATTTCAGTTTCCTCTTCCAGTACAAAATGCGTTCGGTGCCCTCCACCACAGTGTCGAGATTTCCACCCACGCGGTACGACTGGTAAGTGTCTTGCGTGGTGCCGTCGATGGAGATGATGAGGCGGTCGAGGCCCGACTCCACCGTGGCGCGCGCTGCATCATCTTTCAGGTAGTGAGCGTTGGTAGAGGTGGCTGTGTAAATACCTTTGGCGCTGGCATGATTCACCATGCTGAGAAACTTCGGGTTAAGATACGGCTCACCCTGAAAGTAAAAAGTGAGGTAAACAAGTGTATCGGCAAGCTGGTCGATAACGTGTTCAAAAAGATGTTCCGACAACATGCCGGTGGGTCGTGAAAATGATCGCAGCCCGCTGGGGCATTCAGGGCAACGCAGATTACACGACGTAGTAGGTTCAAACGAAATACTCACAGGCATACCCTTGTGTAACGCCAGCCCTGTGCGGCGCGAGCGCTGGTAGCTGGCGTATACATCCAACCCATTTCTCGATTTCTTCCACGTCAGTTTGGAAACCATATTAACGGCGTCGGACAAGGTACCTCTCATGCCCGCAAGTTATGAACTAAAACCGCACGGCTGAGACTGATTTGTACTATATTTCCACAATAAAGAATGTGCATGGAATGTCCATCGGTAAGAGCGCCTCAGCAGAGTGCGATTGCCCGTGGCCATTCCATCCGACTACTGAAAACTAATTTTGTTAACGGATGAAAAGTGTGTTCGCCCTGTGTTTGCTTTTTACAGCAACCATTGTCCATGCCCAACCAACGCTTTCTGACAGTGCTGAAATTTCAGTGATCACTTGCGGGCCGTGGCAACACGAGTTGTACTCCGCTTTTGGTCACAGCGCCTTTCGCGTCTACGACCCGGAGCATGGAATCGACGACGCGTACAACTACGGCGTTTTTGATTTCAACCAGCCTAATTTTTATCTCAATTTCGCGCGCGGATACCTCAATTATAAACTGGGCGTTTACGACTACCAGCGCTTCAGAGACTACTATATCTACTACAACCGCTATGTGCATGAGCAGCGGCTTAACCTCACACAGCAGGAGAAGCAGAAGCTGTATGAATACCTTATTTGGAATGCCCTGCCGGAAAACCAGTACTATCGCTACGACTACTTCTTCGATAACTGCGCCACCAAAATTCGCGATGTAATCGCTGAAGTTTTCGGCGAAAATGTACGCTTCGATGGTTCGTACGTTAACACTGACTATTCTTTTCGAGAGCTCACCGATATTTACCTGGCACAGCAGCCGTGGGGCGATCTGGGCATAGACATCGGCCTTGGTCTGCCCATCGACAGGCAAGCCATGCCTTACGAGTATATGTTTCTGCCCGACTACATTGAATCGGGATTCAACCATGCGTTCATCAAGTCAGATGGCGTAGAGAAGCCCCTCGTAAGAGAAACCATTTCTGTCTACGAGGTTCGCGAGGCCGAGCCGGAGGGCGGGTTGCCTCACCCATTATTGATTTTCGGGGTATTGCTCGCGATCGCATTTGCCATTACGCTGTGGGATTTCAAACGAAAGAAAATTTCCAACTGGTTCGATGGAATCCTGTTTGGCATCGTAGGACTGATCGGGTTGTTGCTGCTGTCGCTGTGGCTTTTCACCGACCATCACGCGGCGGCGCGAAACCTCAACCTGCTGTGGGCCTGGCCCACGCATTTGGTGGCGGTGGTTGGATTGATGACCAGACCCAAATGGCTGCGCGGCTACTTTCTTATAAACGAGGTGGCACTGGGCGCTGTGCTTCTGTTCTGGTTTCTGCTGCCGCAAGACCTGAATACCGCTCTCATACCGGTGGCACTCACGCTGTTGCTCCGCGCGTTTGCTCAGCACTGGCTTCGGCGAGCAGCTCCTGCACAGGGAAGGTAGTACCTTCACCCACCTGCGACTCAACTTTGAGCGCTCCGTTCATTTTGTGAAATACGCACTTCAGAATCTGAAGGCCAGATCCTTTGATTTATCTGCGCCACAACAAACAATGCCGAAAACTTTTTAGAGAAGTTGGGCGCATATTGTCACTGAATTTTCACGACGCGATCAAGACCAGTGTGTTTTCTACAAGTTGCAATAGAAAAGTCTTCGCATGAGACGCTTGCAAATGAGCGCCTGCGTACTATATTTCGGTCCTAGGCCCAACTAGTAATTTCTACGATAGTTTTTAACTGTTGGTGCCTATGTCCTTTCCCTCCCAGTCGTCAAGTCAACATTTTGACTTAGCTCCCATCGGGGTGGACCTGAACGATGGCGTCAACAAAATGCCGTACCGTTTCAAAGTCCAACAAATCCAATCCCTTTAAAGCTATGCGTTCATTTGTTTTCGTAGTGGTCATGCTGTGCTCTTGTGTGCACGGCTTTGGTCAGTATCTGTCGGGGCCTGCTACAGTTACTCAGTACAGCAGCCAGACCTACATGCTGCAAGACGATGTCTTTTACTTCCGGTTGTCGTGGTCTGTTACCGGCGGTATTATTCAGTCATCATGGCATAGCGGCACCACCTACTACTGCTCGGTGTTTTGGACCGCGCCCGGAAGCCAGTCCATCAGGGCATCAGACATGAGGTTGGTGGGCGCGCTGCTGGTGAAAGTAAGCGCACCCGCGCCGCCGCTTGCCCCTGCAGCGGCCGCGGCCACATCGCTGTTGCCGGCAAGCTTTACGGCCAACTGGTCGGCCACTGCCAACGCGACAAGCTACCGCCTCGATGTGGCCACCGACGCCGCGTTCACCGTGCCGCTTGCCGGTTACAACAACGTGGCGGTAAACACCACCAGTCGCACAGTGAGCGGCCTTACCCCGGGTGTTACCTACTACTACCGCGTGCGCGCCGTCAACACAGCCGGCACCTCGCCCAACTCCAACACGGTAGCGGCCACCACCGTGTATCACGATCGCTATCATGCCGACCAGCAGGACAAGAATTTTGTAAAGACAGAGACCATCATGCAGGCCGGCGTAAAAAACTGAACCCGCCATCGACGCGCTCGACATCGGCGGCAAGGCAACCGGCTACAGCTACAAAGACGCCCTGGGCCGCGACCTGCAACAGGTATCCGTGCAAGCCAGCCCCACGCTGCGCGACGTGGTAAAAGTATTTGAATACGATCAGTTCGGCCGAATGGGAAAAGCGTTTCTGCCCTACACAGTCTACAACACCAATGAACTTTTAAGACCACAAGGCACAACGGAGCAAGCTTCCTTCTACCAGGCACCGCTGGCAACCATTCCAAAAGAAACACAGCGACCCTATTCTGAAAACACCTACGACAACTCGCCGCTC
Source organism: Bacteroidia bacterium (assembly GCA_012031955.1). The sequence goes on along the minus strand of JAAURZ010000026.1, from coordinate 7,349 downwards.
AATCGCGTCATCTCCCAGGCAGGCGTGGGCACCGCGTGGCACAACGCAGGCCGTACCGTGCAAACCACCACGAGGATAGATAATTCAAACCGTATTTATTTTTTTCGATACAACGATGAAACGGAGCCGCCCACCCTGGACACCCGCTACGGCAACACCGACGGCCGCTATCCGCCGGGCATGCTCACCTACCAGGAACAGGTCGACGAAGAAAACCACGTGTCGCGCGAATACAAAAACATGTTTGGGCGCAGCGTACTCAAAGAAGTAGAAGAATCGGCCGGCAGTTATTTTCAGACCTACACCGTCTACGACGTGGTGGGCAACGTGCGCGTAGTGTTTCCTCCGGAAGCATCGGCCAAGCTGGCCGAATACTTCGAAGCCTCCACCGCCGGCAAGCAAGCGTTCCTCAACCGCTGGACTTTCCAATACCGCTACGACGAATATAGCCGCACGGTCGCCAAGCGAATACCGGGCGCCGACTGGGTGCACTATGTATATGACACCTGGGACCGCGCCGTGCTCACCCAGGACGGCGCGCAGCGAACACGCAACGAATGGCTCTTCACAAAGTACGACATCTTCAACCGGCCCGTGGCCACAGGCACCTACACCACCACCCGCACCCATGCAGAATTGCGCGCCGATGTGAAAGCGATCGTCGATCCGGCCAGGCGCTACGAAACACCCGCGGCCGGCACAGTGGGCTACACCCTTTCCAATACATTTCCCGCCGGCATCGCCGATGCCAACCTGCTCACTATTGTATATTACGACAACTACAACTTTCTCACCTCGCAGTGGGATCAGGAGAACAATATTGGCGCATACGCCTACACACCCGTTGCCGGCCTGCCCCTTACATTTCCGCTGCTCACATCGGTAAAAGACAAAACCACCGGCAGCAAGACGCGCATCGTGGGCCAGGGGAGGTGGCTCAACGCCGTCACCTACTACGACCGTAAATACAACGTAGTGCAGACGATGGCCGAAAATCACCTGGGCGGCGTAGACCGCCTCACCAGCGTGGTATGATTTTACCGGACAAAATCACACAAACCCAGACCAGCCACGCCACAGCATACACGCATACGGTTACTGTCACACGCAAGTTCGACTACGACCATGCAGGGCGGCTCATCAACACATGGCACCAAGTAAACAACGGCGCCTTTGTGTTGCTTACGCGAAATGTATACAATGAGCTCGGGCAGCTAATCAGCAAAAAGCTGCACTCCACCGACAACGGCATCAACTTCAAACAGCACGTCGACTATCGCTACAACATCCGGGGGTGGATCACGCGCATCAACAACGCCGACCTTTCCGCCAACAACCCCGACAATGAGAATGAGCCGCCGGATTATTTCGGCATCGACCTGCTTTACCACCAACAAGACCCCGCGCTGGGCAACAAAACATTTTACGACGGCAACATCGGCGCCCTGCGGTGGAGCAAGTGCCTGGGCCTGGGCGCGCACGAACTCGACGAGCCGACCGGGCAAGCCTCCACCTTCAGCTACGACGTGATGGGCCGCCTCACGGCCACCAACACATTTTTCAAAAAAGCCCAATGGCACCCCGACCCGTCGCGCCGCGAAACAGGACTCGCCTACGACCGCAACGGCAACATCAACAAGCTCACACGCTGGAGCGTAGAGGGCAACGTACAGGATGATCTCTCTTACACCTACCACGGCAATCAACTGCTCGACGTCACCGACGCATCATCATCCAAAGAAGGCTTCAACGACATCCACAGTACGGGCAGCGACTACGTCTACGACGCTGCCGGCAACCTGGTGACAGATCACAACAAAGGCATTACCTCCATCCAATACAACCACCTCAACCTGCCGCAGGTGGTGCAAAACATCGACGGCGAAAAACTGCTGTTCACCTACGACGCTGCCGGCATCAAACTCGGGCAGCAGTGGTACAACGCGGCCGGCGTGCTGCAGTTGATGTACGACTACAACGGCGAGTTCATGTACGAAGGCGGAACCCTGCAGTTTATCAATCACGAGCAAGGCCGCGTAAACATGACCGGCGAAGTGCCCGTGTATGAGTACACCCTGCGCGACCACCAGGGCAACACGCGCATCACCTTTACCACGCAGCCGCGCACCGACACCTGGAAAGCGACGATGGAAGCGGCGGGCGACGAGCAGAACGACTTCGGCAACTACCACGCCGACGCGAACGACTTGTTGGACCACACCGACGCGGGCACTGTGTACCAGCACGCGCACATACTCAACGGCGGCTATCGCGGACAGGTGGGCATGACGCGCAGCCTGGCAGTGCTGCCCGGCGACACGGTGCGCGCCAGCGTGTACGCCAAGTACGAAGACCAGGTACAACAGGCGCCGACCTGCAGGCCTTCGCGGCCGCGCTCACCAGTGCGTTCAGTCTCACCCCCGACATGCAGGGCGAAGCGCGCATGGCCTTCGACGCACTCAACAACTTCGGCACCTTCGTGGCCACCGGCCAGCGCGACGATGACGACACGGCGCCGAAAGGATTTCTGAACATACTGGTGCTCGACAAGAAATTTAACATGGTAGACCTTGCCTACCAGCAGGTGAGTGCGGCCTACGCGCAGTCGGGCGAGACGAAGATGCCGCACGAGCGGCTGGCCAAAGAACTGGTGATACGTCAGCCCGGCTACGTGTTCATATTCCCCACCAACGAAGGGCAGTTTGAGCAGCAGATCGGCTTCGACGCATCCTCGAACTCACCCACGCCCACAGCGCGGTGATACAAGCCGCCGACTACCATCCCTTCGGGCTGGCCTACGACGACTACCAACAGGAAGGCACCCTGCCACAGCGCTGGACCTTCCAGAACCAGGAGCGCCTCACCGACCTCAACCTGGGCTGGTCGCAGTTCAAGTGGCGCAACGCCATGCCCGAGCTGGGGCGCTTCTTCAACATCGACCCGCTGGCAGAGAAATACCTGTACAACAGCACGTACGCTTTTAGTGAGAACAAGGTGATCAATGGGATTGAGCTGGAGGGATTGGAGCAGATAGAAACCTTCAAACCATTTGAATACAGCGACAATCATTTTTTTCAATCCAGTCACCCTGGTCAACAATTCAGTCATCAATATTGGCAACGAATTTATCAATGCGTGGAATTCACTGGAAAGCTCCTATCAGTTCATCAACAAGAACGGCTGGGGCGCATATGGTTCGGAGTTGGGTTCACAAACGAAGGACGCCTTCAGTGGAGTAGGAAATTACTTTTCATCCGGGTACAAGTATATCAGAGATACACCACTCGAACAGCAGTTCACCGAGACGCTGCAGGCCTTTGGAAAAGCACAGAATTATGAGAACTTTGCAACGGCGGCAACGTCCGCCCTGCTGACCAAGAACTTTAGCCTGCCCAAGGTGGACTTTAGCTCGCAGGCAATGCAGAAGACGTTGGTTGCGAGGGGAGGGACGTCCTTAGTTCAAACAAATAGGTCGGCAGGTAATTTGTTTAGAGATGAACTAGCTACAGCATTGAGAGCAGAAGGGCGAACAGTAAATACTGAAGTTTACAAGTGGACACCCTTTGGTAAACGCTATATGGACTTAGATGTTTGGCACAATGGTGTTAATTTGGGCGGTATAGAAGCCAAGGTTGGTGGCTCTCGCTACCTGCCATTGCAAAAATTAAAAGATGCTTGGCTTGATGCTAATGGTTATCCCGTACAACTAGTTAAAAAACCTGACGGTTGGTAAATGAATGGACATATTTAAAGAACTTATTAAAGCATTAACCCCATTGTTGAGGCGAATTGGGTTCCATAAAAAGGGGAATACCTTTTACTTGGAAGCAAATAGAAATTATGGAGTTGTAACCTTTCAGAAGAGCAGAGAAGCTTCGAGAGACATAGTTAAATTTACAATCAATTTCGGGATATACTCTGATGTTTTAGGGCAATCACAATATGGCAATTGGAATCACCTAAAACCAGAAGTTGAACAGTGCCATTGGCAATCAAGGGTAGGGAGCTTTATGCCAGGTAGCCCAGATTACTGGTGGAACCTCAAGACATCGGATACTTTGAGCAACATTACTTCCAGTGTGATCGAGGTTGTTCAAAATATTGTTGTCCCTCAGTTAAGCAAAAGGCTGTCAGATGAAGGCCTAACAAGTAGTTGGATGAACGAAGGTTATGCGGGAACAACAGAAATAGGTCGATTTAAATATCTAACAACACTCTTAAAAGCAAAGGGTGATCTTAATACCCTAAATCAGGTTGTTGAAACATTTATGCAGCAATCAAAGGGGAAACCAAATGCCAACAGAGCAATAGAACATATAAGGGAAATAAACTATGGCAACTGACATCGGTGCCGGGTATTAACCTGATTTGAAATCTATAGGTGCCGCAGGCTACAACAATGCAGGCACCTTGTACGGCGGCCTGGGCTACCTGGTTACCCGGGACATAAACTTTAGGACCTTCAGCACACAAGGTTCATACGCATGGGGCTCACCAAAGGGTTATCAAGTAGCGAAGGAAAGTGCGCAGGTAGTAGGCCAGGCCGTAGTAGCCTCAGCAGCAGGCGAAGCACTGGGTGTAGGCTGGGTGGCAGGAAAATATTTGGCGGGTGAAGTACCATTATTTCGATCAGTTTTCGGAAATTCGGCAAGACCTATTCTCAACGAGGCGGTTGACTTAGGCGCGGCTGAGGCAGTACAGGTAAGTACACAGGGATTCAGCTCTTTCAATGCCTTCAAAAGAGCAATGGGATCGGCCGGCGAAGGGAAAGCCTGGCACCATATAGTAGAGCAAACACCGGGTAACCTAGTTGAACTTGGAGCAGAAACGATTCACAATACCGGGAATCTAATTAAGCTACCTCATGGTGCTGGTTCAATTCACAATCGAGTATCTGGGTACTATTCGTCGAAGGACTTTTTCACAGGTGGGTTAACTGTTAGACAGTGGTTAAGTACCCAGAACTACCAGGCTCAGTATGATTTCGGTATTCAAACATTAAGAAAATTCGGATGGACGCCATGATAAAATTGAAAGATAAAGAATCCGCATTGATGAATTTCGAAACGGCAGCATCCAAGCATGCTGAGGCGGCTGAACTTGGCGACTACAAAATCGCAAACAAAAACCAAGCAGTTATCGAGAAAGTCGTAAACTTCCTCAAAGGACGAAATGAATTGAAGAGTCTGTCGCAATTTTTAAATCACTCGTCTGATGGTGTGAAAGGCTGGGCGGCTACTTACCTCTTGCCAATAGAGGAACGTCAGGCAATCCGAGCATTGGAAGAAATTGCGAAAGGAAGTGGAATACGGTCCCTTGCCGCAGAAACAACCCTAAGCGAATGGCGAAAAGGAAATCTAAAATTGTAAAGCAAAGCCCTGGTCATCCGGGGCTTTTGTTTTCATAGCCTTTGCAATCTTCAACATAGACTCCCTGGGGGAGAAATACCTGTACAACAGCACGTACGCTTTTAGTGAGAACAAGGTGATCAATGGTATTGAGCTGGAGGGATTGGAGCAGATAGAAACCTTCAAACCATTTGAGTACAGCGACAACATTTTTTTCAATCCGATCACCCTTGTTAACAATTCAGTCATCAACATTGGCAATGGGTTTATCGGTACTCGGAATTCGCTGGAAAGCTCCTATTGTTCATCAACAAGAACGGCTGGGGTGCGCGGCATAAACCCATATGCTTTTAGCGAGTGAAGACGGACTTCACATTTCACGAGCCAGTGAAAGATCAATGCACAATCGTGAGATTGCATTACGTCGGGTAATGCTGCTTACGCGAACACATCGGTGCTAAGACATTTTGAAATTAACAACAACATTTTTGCATATACTATGCCATCATGTTTTAAGATCATCAGTGTGATTTGCTTTAACTACTTAATTAAAAAATTTCTCTCGAAAAGTCTTGACAGTTTCAAACAAGTGATTACTCTTTCCTCAGTGGCCGACTCAAAGGATTTTAGAAGGAAGGATTATTTCCTACATCTGACTTTCTTTCGTGACTCAATTTGAACAACCCACTTTGATTTGTTTTTTGTAATCAGCTATTGAACAAACTCAGGCGGGTGGTGAAGGACCTCCCCCGTTGGAATAAGAGTGATCAAGTTCCCGTCATGCCGTGGGAGACGCCAGTTTCCATTTCCTGTATGCAACGAGATGATTGTTCGATACCATGTGAAAGAGATGGACAAGCAGCGCACAGGCTCTTCCTGAACAAACGTCGTTTTCCTCTCTTTGCCTGGGCTGGTTGCAAATCTCTTAGAAACGTTCCCTAAATCAGCTTGGGATTTTTGATTGCTGAAGTCACGGCATCTTAAAGTTCTCCTCGAGCACTTACATCAGAAGAGCTAAATTGCGCGGGCTCCATCCAGTCATTATGCTATCGGCTCCGGCTTGTGCTCAGCGCTGGCTTCGGCGAGCGGCACCCGCACAAGGAAGGTAGTACCTTCACCCACCTGCGACTCGACTTCGAGCGTTCCGTTCATTTTGTGCACTGCTTCCTTCACAATGTAAAGGCCCAGGCCAGACCCTTTTGATTTATCAGTACCCCGATAAAACATATCAAAAATCTTGTTCAAGTGCTCGTGGCTTATACCCTGGCCGTTGTCCCTTACCTTGATAGTGACATGACCGTCGGAGTTGCTTACGGCGATATTTACCCAGGGATCTTCGCCCTGCACGTTGTGGTACTTGATGGCATTGCCGATGAGGTTGTTGAGCACGATAGACATGCGCTGCCTGTCGATGATGGCTGAGTGGGCAATGCAGATATCCCTTTCGAACCGGATTTGTTTCGCTCCTTCTATGAACTCCAGGTTGGCACACACCTCGTCAACAAGTCTCGCGAAGTCCACCACGTCGGCTCTCAGGTCTGTTCTGGCGTTCTTGGAGTAATCAATGATATCTTTTATGAAATGGTCCAGCCGGTTGGCGCGTTCATCCATCATGCCCAGGTAGTGTTGTATCATACCCGGATCGCTCTCGTGACGCGCAATGTTCACCAGTCCCTTGATTGAAAGTAGCGGTGAACGCAAATCGTGCGAAGTACTGTACAGGAACCGGTCGAGCTCGGCGTTTGTTTTTTCGAGGCTCACGTTCTTGGTGCGCACTTCGTCCGTCAGGTTGATGAGTCGTCTTTCGGATTCTTCATTCACCTTGATGATGAAGCTCACACACATCACCATCACTATCAGGCTTGAGAACAGGTTGATTAGAAAGAAGATTTCACCTTCCTCAGCTTCTACCGAGTAAGGCCCGATAAGATCGAAGTCCGATATGAACAGACTTAGCAACAACACAAATGAAAGAGCGATGAAGGCATAACGGGCTAATCG
>JAAURZ010000025.1 GCA_012031955.1 Bacteroidia bacterium | reverse complement strand
AAGATCGACAACATCATCTTTGCCGATTCACTTTTCTTCAGTGTCTTCGACTTTGGCGTGCAGTCCGGCAGCCCGCGCACGGACCTTGGCAAACCGGGGATGGCATTCGTGACACAGTCGTTGGCTGAGAAGCTGGGACTCAAAGACAATGCCACCACACTGACGCTTGACAGCAAGCTTGAATTGCAAGTGGCAGGTATAGTGAACGATCCTCCGCCCAACTCACATATCAATTTCAGCCTGATCGTATCCATGCCAAGCCTCTCTTCTGATTTTCTCGGTGGCCTGCCCCTGACGGAATGGGGTATGACCATGGCGGGCATGGCGTATATCGTGTTTCCCGAACACCACGCGCCGGCATCCATGGAAGCGCGGCTCAAGGCCTTTGGTGAAAAATATTTTGAAGCAGACGACGCTGCCCGCAAATCGTTTCATTTGCAGCCGTTGAGTGACATACATTTCAACGAACAATATGCGCTCAATGCCGGTGACAGGCCCAACGTGGTGAAAGAACGGTTGTGGATCATGGCAATACTCGGGCTGGTAATACTTGCAGTGGCGTGTATCAACTTTGTGAATCTGGCAACCGCCATGGCTGTAAACAAATCGAAAGAAATTGGTGTGAGGAAAACACTGGGCGCGCAACGCAAGCAATTGATCGCGTATTTTCTCACCGAGTCGTGCGTGATGACGGTGCTCGCCGTGATTGTATCGCTCTGTTTTGCGGAATGGCTGCTGCCCTGGCTCAACAACTTCCTCGAGAAGCAAATGGACCTTGACCTATGGACCGACAATGCATTGCAATTGTTCGTACTTACGCTGGTCGTTGTCACGTCTTTGCTGTCAGGGTTGTACCCCGCTATTGTATTGTCCGGATACCAGCCAGTGGCGGTGCTCAAGAACAAACTCTCCATGCATCGCAGTTCGGGCGTAGGATTGCGCAAGGTGCTGGTGGTATTTCAGTTCCTGGTAGTCCAGGTACTTGTGGTAAGCACGGTGGTGATCGGCAACCAAATGAACTACCTCAGGGGCAAGCCGCTTGGCTACGACACCGAGGCCGTTGTAAACGTGGCAGTGCCGGCGCGAGAGGCCGACAAGCTCGCTGCCTTTCGCACGCGCATGGAAGCCAATCCGGACGTAATCGCAATGTCCTATGGGCTGGGTGCGCCGACTTCTGAAAATGCGTTGACGACCAGCTACTATCTCACCGAAAAGGGAAACTCTGGCGCGCACAACATGGTAAATCTAAAGCCGGTCGACAGCCGTTACCGCGACACCTATGGATTGAAATTAATTGCAGGCAGATGGTTCACCGAAACTGATGAGCAACTCGCCGACCTCAGCCGCCCCGAAGCATCACAGGTTTTTGTTTACATAATCAACGAAACAACCATGAGATCGCTTGGCGCCCGCACGCCGGATGAGATACTTGGCAAGCATGTTACAACGGGTGTCAACAGCATAGAAGGCGAGGTGATAGGCGTGGTGGCCGACTTTCACGATGCCTCGCTGCATGAGGCCATTTCGCCGGTTATCTTCATGAACTTTCCGTTTTTACTACGATGCCGGAATCAAAGTAAAAACCACCGGCCTGCAGTCGACAATTGCCGATATTGAAAAGCAATGGACCGCTTTATTTCCTGAGCTCTATTTCCAGTACGAATTTCTCGACGATCACCTCGCAAACCTGTACCGGCAAGATGACCGCATCTACTCACTCTTCCAGGTGTTTGCCGCAATCTCCATTTTTATCGGATGCCTCGGCCTCTACGGACTCATCGCGTTTATGGCGCACCAAAAGGTAAAGGAGATCGGCGTGCGAAAAGTATTCGGAGCGTCCGTGCAAAGTATTGTGCTTTTGTTCTCGAAAGAATTTATTCAGCTTATGGCGTTTGCTTTCCTGATAGCGGCGCCGCTCAGTTGGTACGCCATGACCCAATGGCTTCAGGACTTCGCATTCAGGTCGGCCATTCCGTTGTGGGCCTTTGGTGCCGGGGGCCTTGCCACTGTGCTGCTTACATTGCTTACGGTGGGCTATCGCTCCGTACGCGCCGCCCAGAGCAACCCGGTAGATACACTCAGAAGTGAATAACTAATTTTAAACTCCGTGTCATGATCAAGAATTTCTTTAGAACGGCCATTCGCAGTCTCATCCGGGAGCGTTATTACGCGATGATAAAAATATTCGGTCTGGCCGTCGGGCTGGGTACGAGCATGGTCATATTTCTTTACGCAGCTTACCACCTGAGCTTTGACCGCGACCACCCCGACGTAGAGCGATTATATCGCGTTGATCAGACAAATATCTGGGACCCTGCCGGCGGAAAATTTGGATCCACCGGTCCCGTAGTGTCGTCCGTTATCACGGAGTCGCTGCCAGAAGTGGAGGAGGTGATGCGTGTGAATACGCCCGGCGATATGGCCGTGCGATACACGCGTGCCGATGGCGAAACGATAACGGTGGAGGAAAGGGTGCTGGCCGCCGACTCGAATTTTTTTAACTTCTTCAATTTTGCTTTGCAGGAAGGCGATCCGAACACAGCGCTCAAGGGAAATAACAAAGTCGTTATTTCCGACAAGGCGGCCGTGCGAATATTCGGCAATGAATCGCCGCTCGGAAAAATGATCCAGCTTGGCGACGACCGCGTGGCGGTGGAAGTAACAGGTGTGACAATCAAACAGCCTGAAAATGTACATTTTCAATTCGACTACCTCATGTCGATGCCGACAAACCCAGGCGTGAAACGATTCGAGTGGAGTTGGGTGTGGACCCAGGTGGTTACCTACGTAAAGCTGCGCCCCGATGCGGGTCCCGTCCAGGTGTCGGAAAAACTTACACGCATCGCCCAGGAGCGCCTTCCTGTTTCTTTTCAGGCAATGGGGCTCGACTTTAAAGAGATGATGCGCGATAAGGCTCCCTGGGAATTTAACCTGCTGCCCATCAAAGACATTCACTTGTTTTCGAATCGCTCATGGAATCGAATCGGCGCAACTGGCGACATTACCAACATATACATCTTCCTCATCGTGGCCGCGTTTGTGCTGACGATTGCCATCATCAATTTTGTCAATCTTTCCACCGCCAGGGCTACCAAACGTGCCAAAGAAGTTGGCGTGAAGAAGTCCCTCGGGCTGACGCGGCGTTCGCTCGTCGCGCAGTTTCAGACGGAGTATATGCTCGTCACATTCGTGGCCATGTTGCTGGGGCTGGGTGTGATGGAGATACTGCGAATGTTAATAGAGCCAGTGGCAGGCATCCAGATACCACTGGTATCGGGCAATGCATGGTGGTTGTTGGGCTCGCTGGTGCTGCTGCCGGTGGCGATCGGTTTCCTCGCTGGCCTCTATCCCAGCTTTTACCTCACCTCATTTCAGCCGGCGCAAGTCCTTAAAGGGCGAACGACATCGGGTCAGCGAAACAGCGGCCTGCGCAACATATTGGTAGTGGTTCAGTTTACAATCTCCGTTGGCCTGATGGCCTCCACGCTGCTGGTGTTTCAGCAGCTACGCTTTTTTCAAAACGCTTACCTTGGATTCGACAAGGAAAACGTGTTGATCATTAACAACGCCGACGAGCTTGGAACACATAGCGAGTCATTTCGAAACGAGATCGCACAATACGAAGGAGTATCCAGTGCGTCACTGTCGATGAACATTCGTTCCAGTTACGAGGATGTGTACTTCAAGGAGGGAGACCAACAGCAAATATCCATTTCACACATCAAGGTCGACCCCCACTTCCTCCAAACAATGGGATTAAAAATGGTCGCCGGTAAATTCTTCGGCGACGATAATCCTGCGGAATATGAGTCTGTGATAATAAATGAAACAACTGCCAAGCTATTCGGCTGGACGCCGGAACAGGCGCTGGGTCAGCGCATCGTTTATCCCGGCGATGACGGTGGCTCACACGAAGTGATGGGTGTGGTAAACGACTTTCAATTCCAGTCACTTCGGCAACAAGTGGCACCCAGAATGTTTTTTCATATGAAATCAAGGATGTGGGAAATCGGCAGGATCATCGCCATCAAGTTCAAAACGGATGACGTCAACAACCTGATTGAAAAAATGCGGGCACGATGGAATGAAATGGCCGACCCCGGACTCTTCGAATACAGTTTCCTCGCCGAGGAACTCAACAACCAGTATGACGAGGAGCGCAAGCTCGGCTCGCTGTTTTCCATTTCACAGGGCTTTCCATAGCCATAGCTATTGTTGGTCTGGTCGGACTGGTCGCTTACTCGGCGGAACAACGCAAGAAGGAGATAGGCGTTCGCAAAGCCTTCGGCGCGTCCTTGGGATCGATCTACTTAATGATGAACAAGCACTTCATCAAACTGATGATAGCCGGGGTGGTGCTTGCCACGCCATTGGTCTGGTGGCTCATACAACAATGGCTAGACACTTTTGAAAATCGCATTGAAATAAGCCCGTGGGTATTTGTGATAGCCGGATCCGTACAGGTGCTGCTCGCGCTCGTGTGTGTGGCGTATCTCTCGTTGCGGGCTGCTTCGCTAAATCCATCGGCGGTACTAAAAGAAGAATAGCTATGTTTAGAAATTTTTTCATCGTGGCCGGGCGCAATTTTCTGCGCCAGCTATACTACTCACTGATCAATATTATAGGCCTGGCCGTGGGTATCGCATGCAGCCTCGTCATTTTCGTGTACGTGTACGGCGAGTGGCGCCAGACCGACACTTCGAGAAGGCCGACCATATATATCGGGTGGGCGTCAGCTTCTTCAACATGGGCAAGTTTGCGAATGCGCCCGATCTGTTGCTCGAACATCTGCCGCAGCAGTTCGAAGGCATCGAGGCGGCAACACGAATTTACGCGACAAACGATCTTATCACAGTAGGCGAAAAACCCTATGAAGGGCTCACGGTGTACACTACCGATTCTTCCTTCTTCAAAGTGTTTTCATTTGCATTCAAGGCGGCCCGCCATAGAGGCCCTCAACATGCCGCAGAGCGCGGTTATCACAGAAGAAATGGCTACGTTGTTTTTCGGCACTGCAAACCCGGTAGGCGACACATTCTATGTCGGGAAGCAGAAGACGCCATACCAGGTTACAGGTGTGGTGTACGACGACGCCAGGCCATCGCACATGAAAGCGAAGATTTGGCTCTCGCACACATCACAATGGCAACCCGATACGAAATACTGGACATCGGCAGCGGGTTATAATTATTTTTTATTGAAAGAGAATGCCCATGAGCAGGACCTGCGGCGAGCCCTGGATCAAATCCTGGAGCAACAAGTTTACCCCACGGCTGGAACTTACTTTGGAAAAACCTTAGAGGAATTTAAGGCGAACGACAACGCACTCAGGTTTTCCATAACATCGCTCACGGATATTTACCTGCGCGCTAAGGCCGTATATGATCTTTCTCCGGGCGGCAACGAAGCCAACATGAAAATATTTGCCGGCATTTCAATATTCATCCTGTGCCTCGCCGCTGCCAACTTCATCAACTTATCCACAGCCCGCGCCACGCGGCGGGCCAAAGAAGTAGGTGTACGCAAAACGCTGGGCTCTTCCAAACGGATGCTTGTAATGCAGTTCCTTCATGAATCGGTTACAATGAGTTGGATCGCCATGGTGCTGGCCCTGGGTCTGGTTGAGTTGTTTCTTCTGGTATTCCATTGGATATCCGGCGAGTTGTTGTCGGTCAACATCTGGTCCAGTGGTGTTCAATTGTTGGTAGCATTTACTTTTACGACCTGTGTAGGTCTTGCCGCTGGCGCCTATCCTTCTTTTTACCTTGCATCGTTCAAGCCCGTAGAGGTGCTTAAAGGCACCATGAAAACCGGGAGACGTTTTGGATTCCGCGAAACGCTTGTTGTTTTTCAATTCGTCATTTCCATCGCGCTCATTGTGAGCACCACAATTATTCTCAGGCAGCTGTCTTTCATGAAAGACAAAGACCTTGGATTTGATCCAGCCAATGTGTTAACGATAGACCACGCGGACGTGCTTGGGAGCGCGAAGCAAACTTTTGTGGATGAACTTTCCGTCCGGTCGGAGGTAAAACTGGCCAGCCTGCATGGCGGCGAACCCGGCAGCAAATCGACCATGTCGTATATGAGTTATCAAAGTCCGCAGGTGCCTGACGCAATGGCCATCAGCACGTACTATGGCGATGCAAACTACTTGGACTTGATGGGTTTCAGATTACTATCGGGACGAACCTTCAGAGAAAACGTTTTGTCCGATACCGCATCCGTTATTCTTAACGAGTCGGCTGCCAAGGCATTGGGCCTTCCCGACGACCCTGTGGGCGCACGACTCAATGACAACATGGAGGTGATTGGCATGGTCTCCGATTTCCATTGGGAGTCGTTGCGAACCCGCATCGCGCCCCTCGCCATTATGTTGCATAACCCGAACGCTAACAATTTCGGTAGCAGGCAAGCGGGTTTCCGCCTTCAGGGCAACGACTTGTCAGGCTTCCTGGCAACAGCAGAACGTACATGGAAAAAATACAACCAGGAAGAACCCTTCCGGTACCACTGGCTCGACGATAACTTCGGCGCTATACTTGTCAAAGAGCGCGTGTTCGGAAAAGCCTGCCTCTTCTTTACCATGCTGGCCATTGCAATTTCATGTCTTGGTCTGTTGGGATTGTCGGCGTTCGTGGCCGAGCAGCGCACCAAGGAAATCGGCATCAGAAAAGTAATGGGCGCATCTACGGGCACCATCACACGCTTGCTCAATTCGCAGTTCTCCAAGCTGGTCATTCTCGCCACCCTGCTGTCGCTTCCGCTTACGTGGTGGCTTATGGACCAGTGGCTTCAGTCATTTGCCTACCACATCAAACCGGCCTGGTTCGATTTTGCCGGCGGCGCGTTGGCCGCATTGACCATTGCCTGGATTACCGTGAGCTATCATGCTGTGAAGGCCGCCCGGTCCAATCCTGTGGAAGTACTGCGCGCAGAGTAGCAACCACGTCGCAGTATTTCCTATATTATAGGAAAATCTTTCTCTTTTGACTGACAGTGTGCTCAACTCGATCATCATCGGCTGGATGCTGGTGGCGGTGATTTCATTTTTCTATTTACTTCGGAAACCCGCGCCGTATGGCAGGTACGCCGCACCGGGATGGGGCCGCCAGATGGATGCCCGCGTTGGGTGGATAATCATGGAGTCGCCGGCGTTGGCTGTGATGCTCGCCTATTTACTGTATTACTTTCGCACACTCGATGACATGACGCTGTGGCTCATGCTACTGTACATAGGGCACTATACCTATCGCGCACTCATCTATCCTTTTAGACTTCGCAACACGGTGAAGAAAACTTCAGCGGTGGTGGTGGGGTCCGCCGTCTTCTTTAATTTGGTAAATGCTAATTTGCTTGGTTACAGTTTCACGTACGTTGCCGACTATCCGCCCGATATCGGTTTTGAGACTTCGTTTCAAACCGGCGCCATGCTGTTCTTCGTCGGCATCTGGTTCAACATCAAAAGCGACAATCGCCTTATTCGGTTAAGAAAGGAAAGTCCTCAGGCCTACGTCATCCCATATGGTTGGCTGTACCGCTGGGTATCTTGTCCAAACTATTTGGGAGAGATGATTGAATGGACCGGGTTTGCGCTGATGGCACAACACCTGGCATCATGGTCTTTTGTGGTTTGGACGGTGGCGAACCTGCTGCCGCGCGCGTTGCTGCACCACCAATGGTACCTGCGAACCTTCCCTGATTATCCCGAACGTCGCAAGGCGGTGATACCGTACTTGCTTTGATGGCTAAGCGCGGCCATATACCTTGATCACTGACTCGCGCCATGCATCCGCCTCGCCGGATACCGCTATCGCCATCGCGTCGGCGATAGTGGCAGGCGACACCCATTTTGTAAAGTCGGCATCGGGCATGTCTTTGCGATTGGCAGGCGTATCGATTGTGCTGGGTACCACCACCGTGGTGAGTACATTATGCGTCGCACCCTCGATGTTCAGTACCTCGGCCAGGCGAAGCAGCAGCGATTTTGCAAATGCGTAGCCGACGCTGTGTCGTGCATCCTTTGGGTTGAGCGCGGGCCTTGAGCCTACCAGCACGATGCGACCATAGCCGCGTGCCAGCATGGATTGAAATACCGGCTGCGCCACGTGAAAGGCCGTATCGAAATTCAGTGACAACATCTTCTTCACCGACAACATATCCGTCTGCGCGACAGTGCCGGAGGCATAGCCGCCCACCAGCAGCAAGGCGACATCGACACCCCCATACTTTTGCAGCACGCTCTCCACGAACGCATGCGTTGCCGCCTCGTTCGTAAGATCGACAGGATGTGCATCAACGCCCGCGCCAAGTTGTGCGCCGGCCGACTTCGGCGTGGTGGTCGCTACGATCCGGTAATTCAGCGTTTTGAATTTTTCGATGACGGCGCTCCCCAGGTTTCCGGTAGCCCCCGTGATGATGGCGGTTTTCATAACAGTAATAAAACTACGTTGGTCGGTTAAAGATTATCATAATTCATGGATACCCCGGCACACGGGATATGCTTTCTGTTTTCACCCCCGAGGGTGTTCGTGGTCGGACGTTTTAGTACGGAACGGAACACATCTTTCCGTATAAAACTGCATTTTCAGCGCAAAAACGCAATGGCACTCTCATTGTTCCTCCTTTACAATATTTTACAATCGTAGCCTGGTGTTTATCGTTGTTGCGTGCTTGTAACTTTTTTATTCATAACTCCATCTTACTTTAAAAAGCATCCGACCCTATGCTAAAGAACTACTTCAAAATTGCCTTTCGTTCGCTCTTAAAATTCAAAGCATACTCCGGAATCAACCTGTTGGGATTGGCGTTGGGTCTTACGTCCGGTATTTTGATCATGCTGTATGTGATCGACGAAATGTCGTTCGACCGCTTTCACGAAAAGTCGTCACGTATCTATCGCGTCGCACCGACATCATCATGTCAGACGAAGGTTCGTCTGAGAGTAAACTCGAAGCCAACGGATGGCCTATCGGCGCCATTCTCGAGCGCGACTTCCCCGAAGTGGAAAAGCAGGTGTACATGCGCAACGGGTCCTTCCTCCAGGTAAAGAAGGACGACAAGCGCTTCACCGAACGCATCTACTTCACAGGCGATACGTTCTTCGACATCTTCACTTTTCCGCTTGCAAGCGGCAACGCGGCGACAGCACTGAAGGAACCCTACAGCATCGTGCTGACACAGGCAGCCGCCGATAAATACTTCGATGGCCGCGATGCGCTTGGCAAAACACTGGTGCTGGCCGACAGCATGCAGTTCGTGGTCACCGGCGTCATCAAAAATGTACCGCGACAATCGCACATGCAGTTTGATATGCTGATTTCCTTTTCGACCTATCCGCTTATCAACAAGGATTTCTCATTCGACGGCGGCTGGGGTAATATCAACGTGCGCAATTATATACTCTTGAAAGAGGGCGTGGATGTACAGGCGTTTGAAAACAAAGCCCGGAACATTTATGCAGACCACGTGGAAAAGGAAATGAAAGCATGGGGCGCGATGATGTACGTAGGAATCGAGCCGTTGCTAGACATCTATCTTAATACGCAACGCGGCAATGGCATGGGTCCGCTCGGCAGTGAGCAACGTGTGTATATGGTTGCCGGCATCGCCCTCTTTGTAATTTTGCTGGCATGCATCAATTTCGTAAACCTCGCCACAGCGCGGTCCATGTTCCGCGCGCGCGAAGTGGGACTACGCAAAGTGGTAGGCTCCACACGGTCAGCACTTATACGTCAGTTTCTCAGCGAGTCGCTCGTGCTAACCCTCATGGCATTTGTGGTTTCCATCGCCATGGTAACTGCATTGCTGCCGCTGTTCAATCAGCTCCTGGGCAAAGCGTATGAACTGGTTGACCTGCTAAAGCCCTCGATCCTTGGCGGCACCGCTTTACTGATCGTGTTCATCACCTTTACCGCCGGCTTCTACCCGGCGCTGGCCATGTCGGCCATGCGGCCCATCGAAGTATTGAAAGGGAAATTTCAAAGCGGCGCCAGGGGTGTAAAACTACGGCGAACACTGGTCGTATTTCAGTTTGTTATTTCCATCGCGTTGGTAGTTGGTACCATGGTAGTGATGAATCAGTTGCGTTACATGGAGCAGCGTGACCTGGGCTTCGCCAAGGATCAGATCATTGTGGTGAATGCCAGCCGCGTTCCATCGCGCGACCTGAAGGCATTTGAAGTGTTCAAGAATGAACTGAAAGCCCTCGCTCCCGTAGAGGAAGTGTCGTTTGCAAATGCCATTCCCGGGCGTGGTGGCTGGGTAGGGCAGTGGGCCTTCCCCGAGGCCGGCCAAAAGATGAAAGCATAAGCGTGGAATACATGGCCGTCGACGAAGACTTTGTGAGCACACTCGGACTGAAGGTGATTGCCGGCAGAAACTTTGACCTGCGCCGGCCCGCCGACATCGAAGACGGGCTGCTCATTAACGAAACGTCGGTGTCAATGATGGGATGGGGCACCGCCGAAAACGCAATCGGCAAAAAGATCACTTCGCCGTCGGGGTATCCGGAAGGCACAGTGATAGGCGTGGTGAAAGATTATCACGAATTCGGATTGCAACAACCCATTGGCCCTATGGTGATGGACTACAACGCTCGTGCCGCGCAATACTTCGCCATCCGCTATTCGGCGGCAAATACTTCCGAACTGCTGGAGTCCTTGGGTATGCTGTGGCACCGGCATTTTGAAGGCAACGATTTTGTGTATTTCTTTCTCAACGAAGATTTCTCCACCCAGTACAACGGAGCAACGATTGGCCAAAGTGTTCCTAATATTTTCTTTCGTCACCATCCTTATCGCGTGCATTGGTCTGCTCGGGCTCGTGTCCTTTATGGTCACGTCGCGCACAAAAGAAATCGGCATTCGCAAAGTACTGGGTGCCGACGTTTTTACAATCACAACACTCCTTTCGCGGGAGTTCATTTTACTGGTGCTGCTCGCAAACGCAATAGCCTGTCCGTTGGCGTGGTACGGAGCTGATCTTTGGCTGCGCGAATTTGCCTTTCATACGCGCGTCGGTCCCGGCGTGTTTGTGTTCACCGGCGCGCTGGCATTGCTGGTAACATTGTGCACCGTCGGCTACCAGACCCTGCGCGCTGCCGGCAGCGACCCCGTTAAGTCGCTGCGCTACGAATAAGAAGTAATTGTCATTGCCAAACCAAACCCAATGCTGAAAAGTATCTTTATTACCTCGCTGCGCAACATCCTGCGCCATCGCGCTTTCTCACTGATCAACATGGTCGGACTTGCCGTAAGCATGTCGCTGGCCCTGCTCATCATTATGGTGGTGCAGGAGCAATTTACGTTCGACAACTTTCATCACGACGCCGATCGCATTTATCGCGTTAACACCAGGGCGCTGCGTGTAGACGGGGGCAGCGAGCCGTACGCGTCAACCGCGTTTCCGATGGCAAGGGTCATTCGAGATGACTTCTCTTTCGCCAGCGAAGTAGTAGGCATCAACCGCCGCCTCCGTGGCGACGCCGTGTATGGCAATGTGAACGTACCCGTGTTCGGCCTCTTCGTAGACCCGTCATTCTTTGACGTATTCAATTTCGAGTTGGAGAAAGGC
>JAAURZ010000024.1 GCA_012031955.1 Bacteroidia bacterium | reverse complement strand
CTCTATCACGCCAATGAATTTTTATCGAGGTGTTCTATTCACCCAAACACAAGAAGGTGTTGATGATAAATGCCTTTGACAAAACGATAGGGTTGGAACCCTATCTCGAATGATATCCATAGAACAAGTTGTGCATTAACCGAGCATTCCCAGCAGCACAGCCTTCGCCTGATCCACCGTACTTATCTGCTCCACAAATAATATCGCCTTGCCGCTCTGATCTCGCATCTTGCAGCGGCGGGCGTTTGCCTTTACATAGGCCAATATATTGCCGAAGGTCTCCGAGCTGAAATATTGATCGTTGGCGGATACAAAATATCCCCTCAATTTGCCTCCCTTAAGACTGATCTTCTCGAATCCCAGCTTCTCTCCAAGCCAACGCAGCCGTACCGTGTTGATCAATTCCAGCGTCGGCTCCGGGATGCTACCAAATCGATCCTTTAGTTCGGTCACGAAGCTCGCCAGGGTTTGTTCGTCCTTTACATTATCGAGCCTTGAATACAACTGCAGCCTTTCCGTTGTGCTGCGGACGTAATCTTCCGGAATAAGAATTTCAAGGTCCGTCTCGATCACGCATTCTTGCACGAGCAGTTTGGCCTTTTCAGCAAGTTCGTCGGCAAACAGGTATTTGAAATCTGTCTCTTTAAGTTCCTGAACCGCGTCGTCGAGTATTTTGTGGTAGGTATCAAAACCGAGGTCATTGATAAAACCACTTTGCTCTGCCCCGAGCAGGTTGCCGGCGCCACGAATGTCGAGATCGCGCATGGCTACTTTAAAACCGTCACCCAATTCTGAAAATTCTTCGAGTGCCGCCAGGCGCTTACGCGAATCGGCAGTGAGCATCGACGCGGGTGGTGTAAGCAGATAACAAAATGCTTTCTTGTTAGACCGGCCCACGCGTCCGCGCATCTGGTGCAGGTCCGACAGGCCAAACATGTGAGCCTGGTTGATCATGATGGTGTTGGCATTCGGAATATCCAGGCCCGATTCTATAATGTTCGTAGAGACCAGTACGTCATAGTCGCCGTCAATAAATGCCACCATGTTTTTTCCAATTTGCTGCCCTCCATCTGGCCATGAGCCACCCCGATGCGGGCATCGGGAACGAGACGGTGAATGATATTGGCAATTTCCTCGATGTCGTTTATGCGATTGTGCACAAAGAAAACCTGCCCGCCCCGCCGCAACTCAAAACTTACGGCATCGCGCACAATCACTTCGTTAAAAGTGTGGAGTTCGGTTGTCACCGGTTGGCGATTCGGGGGCGCGGTGGCAATGATGCTCAGGTCGCGCGCGCCCATTAAGGAGAAGTGCAGCGTGCGTGGTATGGGTGTGGCAGTCAGCGTGAGTACATCCACATTTACTTTCAGTTCCTTGAGCCTGTCCTTCACTTTTACGCCAAACTTTTGCTCTTCGTCGATCACAAGCAGGCCGAGGTTCTTGAAAACAACATCTTTACTCACGATCCGGTGTGTACCAATCAGGATGTCTGTTTTTCCTTCCTTTACTTCGGCCACAATGTCCTTTATTTCCTTGGTGGATTTGAATCGGGAGATGTAGTTGATCTTGATCGGAAAATTGCTGAGCCGTTCGCTGAAGGACCTGAAATGTTGCAACGCCAGAATTGTAGTGGGCACCAGCACAGCCACCTGCTTACCCTCAGTGGCTGCTTTGAAGGCGGCACGAACGGCAACTTCCGTTTTGCCAAAGCCCACGTCGCCACACACAAGCCTGTCCATAGGATGTGGCAGTTGCATGTCGCGCTTCACGTCGTCCGTGGCACGCGCCTGGTCCGGCGTGTCTTCATACATGAAAGAAGACTCCAGTTCTGCCTGCAGAAAACCATCCGGTGCAAACGCGAAGCCGGGCGCGGTCTTTCGTTTGGCATATAATTCAATCAACTCTTTGGCAATGTCTTTTACCTGGCGTTTTGCCTTTGCTTTCTTGTTCTCCCACTCCTGCGAGCCTAGCTTGTTTACCACCGGCGGCGTGCCTTCGCGGCCTGAATACTTTGATATTTTGTGAAGAGAGTGAATGCTCACATAAAGTAAATCGTCGTCTTTGAACACCAGGCGAATGGCCTCCTGCTCGTGGCCGTTTACCTCTCGCTTCTCCAGCCCTGCAAATTTGCCGATGCCGTAGTCGATGTGGGTCACAAAATCTCCCGGTTGCAGGGTCTGCAATTCCCGAAGTGTAAGCGCTTTGGACTTTGTGAATTTCTCACGCGCACGATAGCGATGGAAGCGCTCGAAAATTTGATGATCAGTATAACAGACAAGTTTCAAATGGCGATCGATGTAGCCTGCTCGTAGCGCAAACTCCATCGGCCGGAACCTGAGCGTTGGATTGATTTGATCGAAAATTTCCTTGAGGCGATCCAGTTGTTTGGGGACGTCTGCAGCGATGAGGCAATTGAATCCCTGCATCTGGTGCTCAACGAGGTCGTTGCCAGGAGTTCGAATTTTTGTTGAATGACGGTTGGCCAGAAGAGGACCATTCGTAAGCGTGCGCGGGCTCCAACGCGTATCGGTGTCCAAACTCAATGCGTGTAAAGGCTGCCGATATTTTATCGAAAGCATCGGGCTGATCGAACAGCAACTCCGGTTTGCTCACCACCGGCGAGCCGCTCTCCTTCTGTATTTTTTCGTACGACTGTGTTGCTTTTTCAAAACCTTTCTGTATCCCGTCCAATGCAAGTTGAAAATCCTTGAACCAGATCTTCACATCGGTAGAAATAAATTCCAACAACGACTGTCGTTCTTCCTTCACCAACTTGGTTTGCACGTTGGGGATCAGGTTAACGGTGTCCAACTCTGCCACAGACAACTGGCTGCCAGGGTCAAATGAACGAATGCTGTCGACCTCGTTGCCAAACAATTCTATCCGGTAAGGCAGCTCGTGGGCAAATGAAAACACATCGATGATGCCGCCTCGTACGGCAAATTGCCCGGCTTCAAAAACAAAGTCCGTCTTTTCGAAATCATAGCCATGAAAAAATTCCTCGAGAAACTCCACGTCAAGGTTCTCACCTTTCCTTATGGTGAACGTGTTTGTAGCCAGCGATCGCTTATTGATCACCTTTTCGCTTAAGGCTTCCGGGTAGGTAACGATGATCTCAGGCCCCTCGGGTTTCGCCAGCCGGCTCAGCACCTCGGCGCGCATGAGCACATTAGCGCTTTCTGTCTCGTGAAATTCGTACGGTCGTTTGTACGACATGGGGAAGAGAAGGATTTCGCGGCCGAGCAGGTTTTGAAGGTCGTTTTGAAAGTAGGCAGCCTGCTCGCGGTCTTCCATCACAATAAGGTAGTAGGCAGGGTGAATTCGAAAAGTAGAAGCCACCAGCACTGCATCGAGGCTTCCGGAGAGCCCGCGAACGCGAAGTACCAACTTGGCAGACGTGTTGATCCTTTCGGCTACGGTCTTTATCAGACCATCCGCGCAGTAAACTTCCAAAAACTCATTCGACCTCAAATCGTCGCAATTGGGGCAGCAAAGATAAACGCATCCGCGTACGCAGCCCAAAGCAGCCGGCAATTTTATCGTTAAATTTGAAGATGGATTTCATTGTGCTCTTGCTGTTTGTCCTCGGGTGGACAGCCTTTGTGTTGCTCGTAGCCGGACTGTTTAAACCGTGGGTTGTGCTGTGGTGGGAAGATGTGCAGAACAGGAAAAAAGTAATTCAGATATACGGCACCATTATGGGCGGATGTTTCCTGCTAGGCTATATTGTGCGCATGGTCAGCTAGTGCGTCTTGCGCGCACCAGGTGCTTCCCGTCAATTGAGGTGAATGCTATCAAATAATAGTCACCGCCGTCGGTCAGCCCCATCTTCTTCTTCAACTCGTCGGCCGACAGCGGATAGTTGCGACTGATGATGTTGGCGTAGCCGTCGGGGAAGTTGCCAGCCGCCGCACCCGGTTTTAATTCCGTGTCTACCTCAAAAGACCTCCCGGGAAATCCTTCCACTAACCTGCCGGAAGTGTACAGATGTGTGTTGGGGTGAAGTTTTTTAACAGGGTACCTGGATGTGATCAACTTGAACGCGCCGGCTTTGAGTACCGCGGCATTTGGCACGTAAATGAATTTTTCCAGCGATCCGGTTGTGGCTGCCGCCAATCTTTCTTCCTCCTGAGAAAATTTGAACTCAGTAATAGTATCCGCGCCAATGTCGATTGCTTCGATGGTGGCGTCGTGGCCGGTGATCGCCGAGTCTGACATGAAGACAACCTCCTTGCACTCATTCTTCACAGCCAGCACTATGACCCTGTATTTTCCGCCCAAGGAAGTCAGCCCTGATCGGATATCCAGCAGCGGCGACGCTTTGATCATGAGCATGCCAGCCCTACGCTCTAACTGCTCGCGCAACCTGATCACATCGGGCACGCAGTGTTCGAAGGTCACAACGCGGTTGTTGCCGCCGCTCCGCCGCGATGGATCAATGTAAATGAAATCAAACACGTTTGTCGATGCATGCAGGAACTGCTCGGCAGTGAGGGCATGATAGCTTACGTTACCGCACCCCAGCGCAAGGTGGTTGTAGCGCACCATCGCAAGCAGCGACGCATCAGGTTCTACAAATTCATAGCGGTCAAAGCGCGTGCTCATCCAGCGCGCATCCACCCCGAAGCCACCCGAAAGATCGACGCCCAATGCTCCTGCGGGTATGCGCTTTGCTTTCCATTGCGCTGTGGCCTCCGAAGAAGATTGTTCAAGGTTCAGCGACGGTGGAAAAACTATTCTAGCGTCGTGATAGTATTCAGGTATTTTGATCTTTGCTTTGCGCCGGCCCAGTATCTGATCGATCAGCAATGCAATAGGCACGCCGTCAACATCCTTGTACCTAAGAGCAAGGTTGGCGACATCGGCCGAAGCATGCGCCCCGATAAAGGTTTGCACTGTTTCAGAAAATGGATAGTGGCTCACGGCTACTTTTGGCTAAAATACACAATACGCGGGGAGCCTCTGTACAATCAGCCGGCCCCGGTCGTCTTGGGACGAAAGTTGAGAAACATGTTTCTGATGTACACGAGAATTCCCATAGACTGCGCCACCAGTAAAACAGGGTCCAGGCGATACACCGCGTAAATGATCACGGCCACTGAACCCACGGTACTTATAAGCCAGAAGCCGAACGGGAGTATGGAGCTCTTCACCTTCTCGGAATGATACCACTGATACAGGAAGCGCAAGTTGAGGAGCAATTGGCCGATGGCCCCCAGAATCAAAATCGGGTGCGACCAATCACTTTGCCGAACAATTTCAGCGAACGAATGATTGGATCCGAAGAACATCCATCCAAACGCGGAGAAAGGCAACACGATCAGTATTACACGCGCCGCCAGCGGTATGCCACGCCACGACGCTTTAAGCTGCAGGTTTCTGATATAGATAAAATAAGACAGCGTTTGTCCCAGAATAATAACCACATCGTCGCGAAGCACGCCGTAAATGAGAAACAGAAAGGAAGCGACAAGGCTGATTTGCCAGAAGATAGTCGGCGACACCACCCGGCCTGCGCGCTCGGTATAAAACAACTGCACGAGCAGCCGTGTGCCAAAAAGACCTTGCGCAAAAAAGCCAAGCCCGTAGATCCAATACTTTTCTATCCATTCCATGGAGCCACAAAACAATGAAAAAAAGCCATGGATTCTTTTTCTGTATCGTTAATTTTTATGGCCGCCAGTAGTTTTTCAACTATTATTGACTGGACTTTTTTTCTAACAACCGAAAACGTATGCGACGATTTATCCCGACCCTGCTTTGTTTGGTAGCACTATGCGCACATGCGCAGAAGTATAAAGGTGACAGTTGGGCCACTGTGAAAGCCAACGGATCGGGCACGCTCACGGTGATTTACTATGAGCAGCCCGGTCTCATCTACAAAGCCGATGATGGCGCCATGAAAGGCGTTTGCGCGGACATTATTTCCGACTTTGTGGACTATGTGCAGAAAAAGTATGGGAAGAAAATTACAGTGAACTATGCGGGCAAGGAGCAGGTATTCACCGAATTCCTGAAGATATCGCAGGAGACGCCGAATATTCTCGGCGTTACAAACACGAGCATTACCACCGAACGCAAGAAGGCCATGAAATTCACACCACCATTCATGTCGAACCCGCTGGTGTTGCTCACGCACAAAGACGCACCCAACTTAAAAGTGCTCGAAGAAAGTGCAACCAAGTTTAAAGGTTTTTCGGCGGTCGGCATAAAGGGGAGCACGCACATGATCCAGATAGAACGGATAAAAAGGAATTACCTGCCAGCGCTGTCCATCTCCACCGCCAACTCAGGCACGGAGATACTGCGGCAGCTTGGCACCAATCAAAAGCTGTTCAGCGTGCTCGACTTTGCAGAGTATGTGGATGCTACCCGCAACAAGCTTCCGGTAAAGCGTCAGGCCGTCGATTTGGGCTCTGATGAAGACCTCGGCTTCATCATGTCATTGAAATCGGATTGGGACGTGATCTGGAGCGAATTCCTTACGCCGGATTATCGCAAGAGCACGAGGTACAAGAAAATTATCGCCAACAACCTCGGCACCAGTTTTCTTGGCATCATAAAATAAGGGATAAAAAAAAATGAAGCTCCTGTTGAGAAGCTCCATTTTTGACGAGATCGGCCCAACGCTATTCATTTCGCAGTGAATCGATCGGGTTGGTTACGGCGGCGCGAATCGTTTGTGAACCGATCGTGACTCCCCCCAAAATCAGAAGAATGGCAACGCCCGCAGCAATTACGCCGGCGCCCAAGGTCGGTGTGGTAGGCAATAAGCTGCAGCCAGAGATTGTTGAGGAACCACGCAATCGGTATTGCCAGACAAACAGCTATCGTGAGCAGCATGATAAAGCCTTTCGAAAGGAGCATGACAAGGCCGCGCTCGGAAGATCCAAGTACCTTGCGGATCGAGATTTCTTTCATGCGTGTTTCAATCGTATAGGTGGCCATGCCCAGCAACCCAAGGCAGGCGATTGCAATGGCCATGAAAGCGATTACGCCGATAATGCTCACGAAATCGCTGAATACAGTGTCGTAAAACATTTTCACTTCGGCTTCAAATTCTTTGAAGTCAAGTTTGAAATCCGGATTTACTTTGGCCCATGATTTTTCGATGCTTTCAACAGCCGCCGCGTAAGCACCGGTGTACTTCACTTGCACAATGGCGAAGCGCTCAGGGTCGTAACGCAACGCCATTGGCTCCAGCTTCGATACCAGCACCTGGTGGTTGTAATCTTTCACAACGCCAATTACCTCGCACTTCGCCGAGTCAGTTTCCTGGTAAACAAATTCACCGACCGCGTCGTGTGGCGAGTCAAAATGAAATGCGGAAACAGCGCTCTCATTCAGCACGATGTAATGCTTATTGGCATCTCCTGCCGACAAGTCAAAGAAGCGCCCGGCCACCAGTGGAATGTCCATGTTGGAGAGGTAGTCTTCATCAACGAGAAAATAGTCGAGGCTTACCGCATCTTCATCGGCAAGGGTGCGTTTGTACCCCTCTCCGAACGTCATACCGGCTGCGGGGATGTGCGAGGCCCCTGATGCATTCTGAACATTCGGGTATTTCACCAGCTCTGCTTTCAGAGCGTGGTATGAAGTTCTGTTGAGTCGCACATTGATCTTGTTGTCCATAGCAAAACCATGATCGGCACGCATAAAAAGCTGCAACTGATTGTAAAGGAGGATAACGGAAATAATGAATACCAGCGAAAGCGTGAACTGAATTACGAGCAGCGTTTTACGGAGACCCATCCGTGAGAAAAGTTTCATCGAACCAGCTCCCTTCAACACTTTTACAGGCTGAAACCTCGACAACACGGCTGCGGGAAACAGGCCGGCCATCGTGCCAACCAGGAGCGTGAAGAGCAGGAAAACGCCATACACAACCAGATTACTTTGGAGATCCCATTTTAACACCTGGGCAAATTTCAATTGGAGTAAAAATGGCTTCACTCCCTGGAGCAACAACAGGCCAACGCCCAACGAAAACAGCGCGATAACAATGGCCTCAGTGATGAACTGGAAAAAAATCTGATGCCGATACGCACCGTTTACTTTTCGTACACCAATCTCGCGGGCACGCGTCAACGAGCGGGCGATCGACAGGTTGGTGTAGTTGAAACAAGAAGTGAGCATGACGATAAGCGCAAGCCCGCCGAAAAAGTAAACAAAGATCATCGGCATAAATGGACCGATCGGGTTGTTGATGAACGGGCCGGGTGTAATGCTGACAAGATTTTGCAGATAGAAACGGTAAGTGCGCGGTTGCTCAAACGCGCCCGCGGTGGGTTGGTGGTCGCGCGCAACCTGCGCCAGATGACGTTCAACTTCCGCCGGCCGAGTGCCTTCTTTTAACAATAGGTAGTTCCACCCGATGGTGAAGTTGGACCAGTCCGAATCACTGCTGTTAAATGTGCTGTCGGCCTCCAGGCTCTTCACCGTCGAAAAGGATGCCAGTGCTTCAAATACAATGTGCGACTTGTGATTTGTTTCGCCCAACACGCCGGTCACTTTATATTCGCCCAGGTCGCCGACCTTTACTATTTCACCCACCGGATTGTCTTGCTTGAATAACTTCTTCGCCGCCTTTTTGGTGAGTACCACCGAGTAAGGTTCGAGCAGGGCTGTTTTAGCGTCTCCGTGTTCCAGTTCGTACTCGAGAATATCCAGAATATCAGGATCGGCAAAGAAGCCCGCCAGCGGGATGTTAACATCATTCTGGTCAAGTTCAATCCAGTTATTACCAAAGCCACGACGGATGCGCGCCGCCTTCTCCACACCCGTAAAATCGTCGGTGAGCGTGGTGGAAATGGGGAGCGGTGAGGTGGAGTAGTCATTGCCAGAAGCGCTACCATCGGCGTTAAGGTACTCTGTAATCACGCGGTACACGCGATCGTGTTTGGTGTTGTAGCGATCGTAGCTGAGCTGGTCGGCCACCAGCATAATGATGCCGAGGCAGACTGACATACTGATGGCCAGACCGAAAATGTTGATGAATGAGAAAAAGCGGTGCCGCTTCAGGTTGCGCAACGCAACCAGAATGTAATTGCTAAACATACACTTGAATTTTGTTTTGAATGAGACGAGCGTTACTTCTCCAGTTCTTTCTTTACCAGGAAATAATAGATGAGGAACCCGAGAGACACAGCCACGGCAAAAAGGCCATAAGGCAGCGGCGATTGCGTGTCAAAGTCAATGAACTCCATAAGGATGAGCGAGAACCCGGCGAAGAAGATAATAAGGCCCCACTTCAGCGATCCGTATTTATTGGATTGCGCATGTTGCTTGAAAATGGCCTGGGTGTCTTCGTTCACAAAACCTTTCTCGATCATTTTCTTTTTCAAAATGTAATCAGAAATGGTCTTCGCAAAAAAAACGACCGCGCCTCCAAACGATCCGATGATGGTAAGGGGCATTAGAATGTCTCGTAAGTTATGATCCATAAAAGTATTTGGTTTCAGTTTGACGGGTATGACACGGCCTTCGCTTAGATTGTTGCAGCTAAACCCGAGAATTTTCACGGGCCGGAAATGTTGAAAAAAACCTACCTTCCTTTGCAACAAAGGGAAAGGTTCCCCTGTCCAACTCCAAAATGATGGATGAGCGTGTCCTTGTGTCTCAAGTATTGGCCGGCGAGCGCAAGGCATTTGTAACGCTGGTGAAGCAACACCAGCGCCTGGTGGCACACATGGTGGGCCGGGTTGTTAAAGTAGACGAAGAGCGCGAAGAGATATGTCAGGACGTGTTCATGCGGGTGTACCAAAAACTGGGGGAGTTCAAATTCCAATCCCGGCTGTCCACCTGGATTGCCACAATCGCATACAGGCAGGCAATCAACCATCTGCAAAAAATGCGGCCACACATGCTTGAGTTGCCCGCCGACGAAAGTTACTCTGCGCATTTTGTGGAACCGGAGAACCCGGAGATGGTGTTGGAGGAACGAGACACCGACGAGGTTGTTTTAAAACTTATTGACAGACTTCCGGCACAATACAAAATGGTCTTGTCTTTATACCACCTGGAGTCGATGAACTACGAGGAGATAGGCGACATCACCGGCATGCCCGAAGGCACTGTAAAGAGCTACCTGTTTCGCGCCAGAAACATGATTAAGGAAACGATAAAGAAGTATCTTGCAAAAGAAGAATTGAGATGAACCCAAAGAAAGAAGCATTGAGGAAAAAACTGGAGCAAGACGAGTTTCTGAAAGGACTTGCCGGCGACGATGATGTAAAAGCATATCGTTTGTTCCTTCGCGCGGTTGAGAAAGAAACATTTGAGCTGCCCGACGATTTTGCTGAAAACGTCGCCGCCAAGTTGAACCTTAAGCATCGCCCGGCGCAGGAATTTCTCTGGTTTGCCCTGGGAATATTTCTCCTCATAATTTCCTGCATTGTGGCCATCTCACTCACCGACTTTAAATTTGACTTCGGCTTTTTGGAGAGCATCTCGTCCTACAAGGGCATCTTCCTGTTCGGTACAATTTTTATCATTCTACTACACCTGATCGACAAAAAATGGATCAGGGCAACATCCTGAAGAAATCCTGGCAATTGATCCGCCATTTACGGGAGTTAAGCGTTGATATAGTAAAATCAAAGACCCTTTAAAGGTGAACAGGAGTCACGAAAGATTTTTTCGGGTAATTTTGTATCAAACTTTTTCACAAATAGAATATGAAGAACTTAAGAGTGCTTTTAGTTTTTGCGTTGCTCGCATTTGGCAGCGCAGCCATGGCGCAAAATGGCAGGTCTTTTTACAACTCCCCGTACAAAACTCGGAACAGCGGATCGTTCGACAAATCAACAGGCTTGCTTACTTTCAGTTATGGTTTCCCCAATGTGCCGGTGCGCGGCTACTCCTACGCCGGCTTTGGCGGCCCTGACAGACTTGGATTTGGTCCTGTTTACGTAAAATATGAGCACGGCTTGCTCGATGAGGTGGGCATCGGCGGTCAGGCAGCATTCGCGGTGGGCAAAGTAGATTATGGAGCAGACGAAGCGAACATTACAGCATTCCACTTCGCCGTGCTGGGCTATTATCACTTCAACAAACTTATACCGATCAAAGTGTTAGATGTGTACGCAGGTACCGGTCTGGCCTTTAGAAGCCGCGCTGTAAACTGGGACAACGATGCCGATCTCGACGATTCCAGCACCCGCGTATATGTGCCTTTTAAAGTCGGCGCGCGCTGGTACTTCAAGCCGCGACTGGGTCTCTATCTCGAAGCAGGATACGACGATATGAGTGACGTGAACCTGGGTATCACATTGAGAATGTAACAGGCAGTCATTTTGTATTTAAAAACAACAAAGCCTCCCAAATGGAGGCTTTGTCTTTTTATAGATCGCAATAATGATCCGGTGCTAATAAACGAGACTGCGCTCCATCATAAACTCCGCGATCTGAACCGCGTTGGTCGCCGCGCCCTTGCGCAAGTTGTCGGCCACGATCCACAGGTTGATGGTGTTTTCTTGCGACTCATCTCTGCGTATGCGGCCTACAAACACCTCATCCCTGCCATGTGAGTTGATTGGCATCGGGTATACATTGTTCTTCGGGTCATCCTGTACAATCACG